>DATHHO010000042.1:0-13014 GCA_035317125.1 Puia sp. | reverse complement strand
ATCCGTGATCGACTATCCTTTTCTCGGTGATACAAAGCTGCGCCTGCCGCCGGAATTTCATATCGGTACGGGACAGATCACCTGGGAAGGGGCCCTTGCATCCGGATTCAGCGGGCAACATGCCTTCCGCCTGAGCTACGCGGGATATATAAAAGTATGGATCGGCGGGAAGCTGCTCCTCGACAGATGGCGCCAGGCCTGGAACCCCGGTACGGCCCTGCTGAACATCAACATGGAGGCCGCAAAAAAATATCCGGTAAGGATCGAATGGATCCCGGATGGCGGCGAATCCTATCTCTCCATGAAATGGCAGCCGCCCCGGGAGGCTTCGGAAAAAAATGATTTCAGCTTTTCCTCCGGGTCTGGCCACCAGCTCGATTACTATTTTATTTATGGGAAGGATATGGACGAGACCATTGCCGGCTACCGTACCCTCACCGGAAAATCTCCCCTTGTCCCCAGATGGGCCCTCGGCTTCTGGCAGAGCAGGGAAAGATATAAGACGGAGGACGAGATCCTCGGCACGGTCAGGGAGTTCCGGAAAAGAAAGATCCCCCTCGATAATATTGTCCTCGACTGGAGCTACTGGCGGCAGGACGACTGGGGCAGTCAGGAATTCGATCCCACCCGTTTTCCCAGCCCCGACAGCATGATCCGCGTTCTGCACGACGAACAGCATGCTCATTTTATGATCTCGGTCTGGCCGAAGTTTTACGAAGGCATCCCAGCATACCGCCGGTTCGACGAAAAGGACTGGCTGTATAAAAAGAATATCAGAGACCGGCAGCGGGACTGGATCGGCAAGGGATATGTATCTACTTTTTACGACGCCTTTAATAAGAACGCGAGATCGGCTTTCTGGGATCTGCTGGATAAAAAACTCTTCAGCAAGGGCGTGGATGCGTGGTGGATGGATGCCAGCGAACCGGATATCCTTTCCAATTCCAGCCCGGAGAAAAGAATGCAGCAGATGCAGCCCACCGCACTGGGCCCTGCCGCCGAATACCTGAACGCCTACCCCCTCGAAAATTCAAAAGGCATCTATGAAGGCCAGCGCAAATCCAGTCCCGGCCAGCGTGTATTTATCCTTACCCGCAGCGCCTTTGCCGGCTCGCAGCATTACGGGGCCGCGGTATGGAGTGGTGATATAGCCGCCCGCTGGTCCGATATGAAGGCACAGATCTCCGCAGGTCTTAACTTCTCGATGTCAGGTCTGCCCTACTGGACGATGGATATCGGCGGCTTTGCGGTGGAACACCGTTTCATAGACGCCAAAGGAAAAGACCTCGATGAGTGGAGGGAGCAGATGACGAGATGGTACCAGTTTGGCGCATTCTGTCCGCTGTTCCGGGTCCATGGTCAATATCCTTACCGCGAGATCTTCAACACGGCCCCCGAAAACCATCCCGCATACCAGAGCATGCTGTATTATGATAAGCTGCGCTACCGCCTCATGCCTTATCTCTATTCGCTGTCCGGAATGGGTTGGCAAAAAGATTATACGCTCATGCGCGGACTGGTGATGGATTTCCCGCAGGACACAGCAGTGAACAATATCGGCGATCAATATCTGCTCGGACCCTCTCTGCTCATCAGTCCCGTCTACACGTTTCGAGCGCAAAACAGGGACCTGTACCTGCCGGCCGGCCAGGGCTGGTATGATCTTTATTCGGGAAGATATACGGCGGGAGGGCAGCGGATCAGCGCGGACGCCCCCTATGAAAGGATGCCGGTCTTTGTAAAAGAAGGATCGGTCATACCGTTTGGTCCCGCGCTTCAGTACACGGGCGAGCGGCTGGCCGATAGCATCACCCTCGTTGTCTATACGGGCCGGGATGCATCCTTCAGCCTCTATGAGGACGAGGACACGAATTACAATTATGAGAAAGGGGCATGGTCATCTATACCTGTCCGTTACAACGAGTCCGGCAGGACCCTGACCATCGGCAAAAGGACAGGAGAATTCCCGGGCATGCTGCGGCAAAGGGTATTCAGCATCATGTGGGTGACAAAGGATCGTCCCGTGCCGCTGCAAGCCGTTCTCGGATCAGGGGACGCCGTCACAGACCCTTCACCCGTTTCCGCGGGCCTGCTGCCAGCGGCGACCATCCAATATTCAGGAGAAGAAAAAAGCATAAAAATGAAATAACGATAGTTTTTTTTAATCAAAACCAACAATTGCTGCAATATGAAACAGATCAAAACAAGGAGGAAATGGAGAACCTTCCTATGGACAATTCTTTCCTGCCTGTTGTTTTCCATTCAGGGGGCCGCACAGGAACAGGGCGGCGCGAGGAAAATAACCGGAAAGATCGTCGCAAAGGTCTCAACGGAACCCGTCACGGGCGCCACCATATTGGTGAAAGGCACAAAGAATAATGCCACAACCGACAACGATGGAAATTTTACCATCTACGCCCAGACAGGCGAAACCCTGGTGATCTCCAGCGTCGGATTTAACAAGGTAGAAGTAAAGGTCAGCGCTTCCCTGAACAAGCTGAATATTCCTTTAGCGCAGAGCTTTAACAACCTGCAGGATGTCGTGGTGATCGGCTACGGTTCGATGAAGAAGACGGACCTCAGCTCCGCACAGACCACCGTCACCGCCGAGGATATCAGCAAGACGGTGAACACCACCATCGATCAGGCCTTGCAGGGACGCGCCGCAGGCGTTTATGTAAGCTCGCCCAGCGGCCAGCCCGGCGCCGGCGTCAGCGTGGTGATCCGCGGTGTTTCTTCCCTCACCGGATCTACGCAGCCGCTGTATGTCATCGACGGCGTACAGATCAGGCCCGCGGATTTTGCCGACGATCCCAACAGCCATCCCACCGGTTTTGCCAATGCGCTGTCCGGCCTCAACCCTGATGACATCGAGACCATGAATATCCTGCAAGGCCCCTCGGCCACCGCCATCTTCGGCGCGGCCGGCGGCAACGGCGTGGTCATGATCACGACCAAACGTGGAAAGGCAGGCGAGACAAAGGTCAGCGCCAGCACCCTCTGGACCATCCAGGACGTGCCCGATTATATCAATGTCATGAAGCTCCCGCAATATGCCGCTTACCGCAACGAGATCGCCAAAGCAGGCGGCACTTCTTCGGATTCCGCCTTCCTCGATCCCTCCGTCCTCGGACAGGGCACCAACTGGCAGAACGCACTTTTCCGCAGGACCTCTTTACAGAAGCACAGCCTTTCCCTCAGCGGTGGCAGTGAAAAGACTACCTTCTTCTTATCCGGGGAATATTTTAACCAGCAGGGTGTCGCACAGGGCTCGGGCTTCACCCGCGGCAGCGTCCGGATCAACCTCGAGAACAAGGCCAAATCCTGGCTGAAGCTGGGGCTCAACCTGAATCCCGAAATGACCCATGAAAAAGTCAATACCACCAACGCAGGCATTATCAATCTGGCCATCCAGCAGAACCCGGGGGTGTCCGTGAAGAACCCCGATGGCAGCTGGGGCGGACCGGCGACCACGCAGTTCCAGTTCACCAACCCCGTTGCCCTTACCAGCATCAATAATGATTACAACAAAGGGTTTGGCATCATCGGTGGCCTCTATGCGGATATCACCCTGTTCAAAGGACTGGTCTTCCACAACGAGACGAACACCAATCTGTCGTACAGCAATAACTATCAGTTCCATCCTTCCTACCAGTTCAACAATTACATAAATGCCACTACCCAGGCCAATGTCAATTCATACAACAACTACTGGTGGAATTTTCATACCCGGCTGCAGTACGATACCAAAATTAAAGTGCATGGCATCTCCGCGATGGTAGGACATGAGTCCAGCGCGTATGGCAGTGGCCAGCTGACCGGCTCCAGGCAGAACTATGTCACCAACGATATTCAGGACCTTGCAGGTGGCGATCAGACGACCTCGATTGCCAACAGTTCCCGGTATGCAGGCTCACAGGAATCGTATTTCGCAAGACTGAACTATATCTACGATGATAAATACATCATTGCGGGCTCTTACCGTGCGGATGGTAATTCCAATTTCGGACCGGCCAAACGCTGGGGATATTTCCCGGCAGTATCGGTTGCCTGGAGGATCTCCAATGAGAATTTCATGAAAGGTATTCCAGCCATCGATGAGCTGAAATTAAGGGTAGAGACCGGCTCCACGGGTAATTCCGGCGGCGGCGGCTTCTATGCCCAGCTTCAGGCCGTACCCACAGGCTGGGGCACCGGCTTCCTGTCTTCCAACTTCCCCAATCCCGATCTGCACTGGGAGACGGACAAGACCTTCAACGTAGGGTTCGACCTCCACATGTTCCACAACCGGCTCGAAGTGATCGCGGACGCCTATAAAAAATCAACGACCGACCTGCTGACGGTCAACCCCTATGCCTTTTACAATGGCGGCGATATTTCCTATTCCCCCGGCTATATAGCCTGGCCCACTACCAACGTAGGGTCCATGTGGAACAAAGGCATCGCGGTCACCGTCAACACCGTGAATATCGACAGCAAGAACTTCACCTGGAAAACGGGCTTTAACTTTTCCCTTGACCGCAACAAAGTGACGCAGCTGATCACGCCGATCAATACCTCCTGGAATGGCACCCAGGCATCCTTCCTCACAAAAGTAGGGCAACCGGTGAGCATGTTCACCGGTTACACCGCCCAGGGGTTGTTCCAGAATTATACAGATATCAGGACCCATGCCGTGCAGACTTCCAACGGCGTCATGACGGTCAGCCCCCAGGGTACCTGGGTAGGGGATATGAAATTCAAGGACCAGGACAAGAATAACATCATCAATGCCGACGACCGGGGAACCATCGGTAATCCATGGCCGAAATGGACATTTGGGTTCAACAACTCTTTTTCGTATAAGCGCTTCGACATGAATATCCTCGTCATCGGCTCCATCGGCAATGACATCCTCAATTACCAGCGCTACCTCAATGAACAGCCACTCGGTTCCGGCACCTTCAGTAATTACTACGCCGCCGTGGGCAACTTCGCCAGACCCAGCAGCTACAATATCAAAGACAGTGCGAGCGCGGTATTGCTCAACCCAGGCCACATGATCCCCCGTATCGCACCCGGAGATCCGAACGGGAACAACCGGATGAGCCAGCTGGATATCGAGAACGGTTCTTATGTCCGGATCAAGAACGTCTCTCTGTCATATAATTTCCCCAAAGCATTTTTTACCAACACGCCGATCAGAGGCCTGCGCGCTGCCGTCAACGTGCAGAACCTGCTGACCATAACCCATTATAAAGGATATGATCCGGAAATAGGGATGGTAAAATATGCAGGGGTGAATATGGTGGGCATCGATACGGGCCGTTACCCCAACACAAGGATGTACACCTTCAATGTCGTTGCTGATTTCTAAACCACGTTTAAATTTTATTATATGAAACTAAGATTTTCTACTATAGCCATTGCGGCGCTGCTCTTTCTGAGCTGCGGCAAGAGCTTCCTGAATAAACCGCCCATTTCCGCACTGACCTCCGGGAATTTCTATAAGACGGACGCGGAGATCATGGCAGGCACGGCGCCCCTGTATAATATCGTCTGGTTCGATTATAATGACAAATCCTTGCTGGCATTTGGTGAGGCAAGAGGGGGCAATCTGAATTCGAACGACCGTACGGCCTATATCCAGTTCGATCCTTCTTCCACCGATCAGTCGACCCTGCTGACGGGATACAAGGCATTTTATAAGATCGTCGCACAGAGCAATACCACCATGGCGAATATAAAAAGCGCCATCGGCAGCACCGCCACCGATGCGGTAAAGAATATGGGTATCGCCGAATGCCGCTTCATGCGCGGGGTAGCCTATTTTTATCTGGTCAGCAACTGGGGCGCCGTGCCGATCGTGTACGACAATGCCAGCCAGCTCAGCGATTCCATCCCCCGCAACACCATTCCCAGCGTCTGGCAATTCATCATCTCCGATCTGAGATGGGCCGTCGATCACCTGCCCGCCGCGCCATACCAGCAGGGCCGGATCACCAAATGGTCCGCCGAAGGCATGCTGGCGAAAATGTACCTGACCCGGGCCGGCTATGGCAAGACGGAAGGAGCGCGCACCCAGAGCGACCTCGACAGCGCCAAATATTATTCCGGCGATGTCTGTAAGAACAGCGGCCTCAGCCTCGTGCCGAGCTATGCCAGTCTCTTTACCAGCAGCAGCAACAACAGCTCGAACAACAATATCGAAAATCTCTTCGCCCTGCAATGGATGCCCGTTGGCAGTCCCTGGGGTGTGAACAATTCTTTCCAGGCCTATATGGCCTTCGATCCCAAGATCACCCAGACCGGGGATGGATGGGGCGCCGCGCAGGGCGGTTCCGCGGATCTTATCAGCTATTACCTCGCCAATTCCGCGGATTCCATCAGGAGGAAGGCGACCATCATGTTCCCTGGGGACGTTTACCCGGAACTGGATCAGAAGGATGGGGGGGTGGCGGTCCCGGCTTCTACCTCCTATGCCTACGTGAAGAAATACATAGTGGGCTCGCCCGCCGACAACGGGGGCAAAGGCGCGTTTATGGCCGCCTATATCAACACCTATATGCTCCGCCTGGCGGAGGTCTACCTCATCTATGCCGAATCGGTCATGGGCAACAGCGCGTCCACTTCCGATGCGTCCGCCCTTCAATTTTTCAATGCGGTCCGCCTCCGCGCCGGCATCGCTCCAAAAGGCTCCGTCAGCTTTCAGGATATTTTCCAGGAGAAAAGAGTCGAGACAGCCCTCGAAGGGAATGCCTGGTACGATCTGCTGAGATGGTACTATTTCGCACCGGCCAAGGCTATAGCGTATACGGCTGCGCAGAACCGTTCCATCAACTATTCGATCAGCTATGTAACGGGTACCAGCAATCCCAGACAATACAATTTCACGCCGGGTTCGGACCATTTTTCGTTTACGGACAATTCCGTGTATCTGCCCTTTCCGGAATCCGAAATGGTGATGTCACCCAATTTAGGCGCGCCGCCCGTGCCATTCGATTTCAGCAAACTGCCTAAATAACCCCTGGGCTGTTTATCCGGCCCAGGAACCAGTTGCTGCGTCTTTAAATAAAATGAAAAAATTAATTATATGAACAAAAAATCATTTCTTGTCGCAAAGAAGATCGCCCGAAAGCTGATCTTGCTGTCGGCCGTGGTTGCGCTGGTCACAGTCGCCTGCAAAAAAGATAACCATGCCAGCCCGGTGATCAAACAGGTCAGGTTACTCGACTCTACTGCGCGAGACAGTTTTTTTACAAAGGCCTTGCCCGGGACCCTTGTGGTGATCGAAGGAGCTAATTTCGAAGGACTGATAGCCGTGACCTTCAACGATCAGCCCGCGGTCATCAATACGGCCCTGAATTCAGGCACGAATATTCTTGCCCGGATCTCTCCGAATACGCCGACGCCCGCCACCTATCCAGGAGCATCCAATATGCTCAGGATCTTTACGGGGCATGGCCAGGCCTCCTATGCTTTTACCGTTGTGCCTCCGGGGCCATCCGTGACGGCCGCCTCCAACGAGAACGCGTTGCCGGGACAGACGATCACCGTTACCGGCAGTAATTTATATTCCCTCAGCAGTATCGTTTTCCCAGGAAATATCAGCACCACCAGTTTCACGGTGAATGCCGACGCGACCCAGGTTACCGTTACGGTCCCAGCCGGCGTATCGACAGGGGATTCCCTGCGGCTGATCGGCAAATACGGGACCGGCGCCTCGAATTTCGTTTTCGACAATTTTCTGGCGGAGAAGCCGGGTTATCTGGCCGACTTCGAATGTTGTGGCACCTATTTCGGCTGGCAGTGGTGGGGTGGCAACAAGACCGATGATGCAAATCTGTTCCCGGGGCCTACCGGGTCCTATATCGAGGTGCATCCGGTGAATACGCCCATCAATGCGGGAGATGGTTCGTGGTACGGGGACAACCGCGCGGTCATGGTGGCCGCCAGCCCCTGGGTCGACGATGTCAGCAATCCGATCGCCAGTTATGCCTTGAAATTCGAAGTGTCGGTCAAGACGCCGTGGACGACGGGATCGATCTTTATCCATACGACGGCATTGCAGGACGATAAAAGCACCTGGGCCTATTTAGCAAAATACGCACCCTGGCAGAGTGCATCTTCCGGTCAGTTTGTAACCACCGGCTGGCAGACGGTCACGATCCCGCTGACCCAGTTCCTGTCTACGGCGACGGGCAACAGCAACTATAATTCTTCCGGAACGCCGGCTGCGAATTTTACGGCGCTGATGGGAGGGGCTGCCTCCGAGTGCGATTTTATGCTGTACAACGACGGGAAGACGCCGCTGACGGGTTTCGATGCGGCCTTTGACAATATCCGGATCGTCAGGATAAAATAACGGGTCCGGTCGGGCCACTGCGGGTATGCCGCATCCGGACCGGGTGAGCTACCGCAGGCGGTCCGCATTCCCGGGACCGTCCTGCCCCGGCATCACGCAAGAATCGGATAAAAAAGGATTATAAACATAACAACAGCTTGACGTAATTTTCTCTTTCGAAAAAAATGGCCTTATTATGAAAACTCTTGTCGTTGCCGGGTTTGCCTTATCCCTGTTATTGGCTGGCGTCACCGCTTGTAAAAAAGCCGCTGCCCCCGTAGTGGACAATAACAACAATAATAATAACAACAACAGCAGCAATACCAACAGCAGTAACTATCCTACGTTGACCGATTCCATTTATAACCCTGTGGATCCCGCTCTGGCGGCTTCCATAGGGTTTTTTCAGAATGACTGGAAAACAAAGGCGTTTACGGCTCCAGGTACCCAGACCGGTACCCTGCCCACCGGGACGTCCACCGATACCCTGACCATCGACGTGAACAAGGTCGTCACCAAGGTCCCTGTTTATATGTATGGGAATAATTCCAACCTGTGGATGGGCCAGATCGTAACACAATCCTCTCTCGTGGGATATATAAAGGACCTCGCCCCACAGATCATCCGGGCCCCGGCCGGTAGTGTGAGCGATATCTATTTCTGGAATGGCGTTGCATCCGCCCCCGCAGATGCACCGGCCAACCTCCTCGATGCAACCGGAAAAGCTGCCGCAGCCGGATACTGGTTTGGTGGCAATACCGCTTCCTGGACCCTGGCCCTCAGCAATTATTACAGCCTGTTATCGCAGACGAACAGCAAAGGGATGATCACCGTAAATTATGGCTATGCAAGATATGGCACCAGTACCAACCCGGTAGCCGCCGCGGCCCATCTCGCCGCGGACTGGGTGCGCTATGACAATGGCCGGACAAAATTCTGGGAGATCGGTAATGAAACATACGGCAACTGGGAGGCAGGCTATATGATCGATGTCAGTCAGAATAAGGATGGCCAGCCGGCCCTCATCACGGGAGATCTCTATGGCAGACATGCAAAAGTATTTGTGGACTCCATGCGCGCCGCTGCACAGCAGATCGGCGCGACCATCTATATCGGGCTTACGCTGGTGGAAAGTCCACCCTACACGGGCGCGTACAACAGCCTCGTGACCTGGAACCAGGGCGTGTTGTCCCAGGCAGCAAGCGCCGCCGATTTTTTTATCGTTCATAATTATTTCACGGCATATAACACAAATTCTTCCGTTGCCGATGTGTTAAAGACCGGGGCCGACGTGCCGGCCAGCGTCATGAGCTATGTAAAAAATCAGTTGTCGCAATATGGGGCAAGCCTGAAGCCCATCGCATTCACGGAATGGAATATCCAGGCCGTAGGCTCAAAGCAGGATGTCTCCTATATTGCGGGCGTCCACGCCGCCAAGGCCATCGGGGCGATCATAAAGAATCAATTCGGCGAAGCCACCCGCTGGGACCTTGCGAATGGATGGAGCAACGGCGACGATCAGGGCATGTTCAGCCTGGGAGACGAACCGGGCGCACCGATGTGGAACCCCCGGCCCGCATTTTATTACCTGTACTATTTCCAGCAGTTCTTCGGTGACCGCATGGTGACCGACACCCTCCGCTCGAAGAGCGCCGACCTTACCACTTATTCCTCTACGTTTTCTTCCGGTCAGGCAGGGACCATTATCGTCAACTCGGGAACCGCCGCCCATATCATGGAGATCAATTATCAGCATTTCCCTGCGGGCAGCAAATACTACTGGTACACTCTCACCGGCGGCACCGATAACGGCAGCTTCTCCGGGCAGGTCTTTGTAAATGGAACGGGGCCATCGACCGCCACCGGCGGCCCGCTTACGTATTCGTCCATCAAGGCCTATTCTACCCCTCTTTCCGGCACGATCAAAATTTCCGTACCGCCACTGGGAGTTGTTTACCTTGTAGCCGATAAAAAATAAGTATGCGCCACGGATTTCTGATGCTCACCCTCATGACTTTCTTCCATTGTCCAGCCATCCTGCGCGCGCAGGATACCCTCCGCGCGCAGGACAGCCGCCTCCAGGATACGCTCCACGCGCAGGATACGCTTCGCGATAAGGCCCCACGCCATTATCCGGAGGACATCGCAAAGCTTTCAACTCATTACCCTGCCGCGGGCATCCGCGGAGACCAGATCGGTTTTTATCCGAAGGCCCCGAAACTGGCCGTCGTGAGCTTCAGCGCCGCTGACTCGTCTGATCCCACCGCATCAGGCGCCGGGCCCACGGCTGCCGCCTCCGCCCCCGCGTCATCTGCCCCCGCCCTCCGATTCTACATCCTTTCCGCCTCCACCAGCGACACCGTCTTCACCGGCATGCTCGGCCCGCTGAAAAGATCGGCCAACTCTTCGCTGCGGACAAGTATAGCCGACTTCAGCACATTGGAGAAGGAAGGCGCCTACATAATTGCCGTACCGGGTATGGAGAATTCCTGGTCATTCCGCATTGGAAAAGAAACACTGCGGCCCGTCGCAGTGGCAGCGCTCAAAGGCTATTATTATCTGCGTTCGGCCATGGCCCTCGATCCTGCTTATGCCGGGAAATGGAGCCGCCCCGCGGGCCATCCCGACACCCAGGTCCTGGTCCATCCTTCAGCGGCCTCCGCCGGACGGCCCGCCGGTACGGTGATCTCCACGCCACGCGGCTGGTACGATGCGGGGGACTATAACAAGTATATCGTCAATTCCGGTATTACGATGGGGACCCTGCTCTCCGCATACGAAGATTTTTCACCCTGGTTCGACAACCTGCATACCAATATCCCGGATGATGGCACTCCTCTGCCCGATATTTTAAAAGAGTGTCTGTACAATCTGCGGTGGATGCTGAGCATGCAGGACCCAGCCGATGGAGGCGTCTACAATAAATGCACCAACGCAGCTTTCGACGGCATGGTCATGCCCGGCGTGACAAAGACATCCCGGTGGGTCGTGCAGAAAGGCACCGCGGCAACCCTGGATTTCGCCGCCGTAACCGCACAGGCAGGCCGCATATTGCGCAGATTCAGGAGCCAGACCGCTCTTTCAGACAGTTGCCTCGCTGCCGCCGCCGCCGCATGGCGATGGGCCATAAAGAATCCGGCCATGACCTATGATCAGAACGCGATCAACAGACAATACGAACCGAAGATCAGCACCGGCGGCTATGGCGACCGCAATTTCAGGGACGAATGGTTCTGGGCCGCCACCGAATTACTGGTGAGTTCGCAATCCGCGGCCCTCACCCAACCCAGCTCCCGCGAGCCTCACAGCGCCCCAACCAGCGCCCTCACCCACACGGCCCCGCGGCCAAAGGACCGGTCCCCTCAGACAGCCGCGTTGATGGCTGGCATGGGCGAATACAGAAAGATGGTCGATGAAAGGATCGGCGACAGCATGACCCTTCCATCCTGGTCGAACGTCCACATGCTGGGGAACTATACCCTGCTCCGTTTTAAGGGCATCCTTCCCGCCGATATGCATGCGGCCGTTGCGACACTCGGACAACGCCTGCTCGCATTCGCCGACCATTATCTGGAAAAGCTACCGGCCAGCGCGTTTCACACCGTCATGGGCCAGTCGCCGCGGGATTTCGTCTGGGGCAGCAATGCGGTAGCGGCCAATCAGGGCGTTCTGCTGATCAATGCCTGGATGCTCACAAAGGACAAGAAATATATGGATAACGCACTGGGGAACCTTGATTATCTGCTGGGCAGGAATGCTGTGGGATACTGCTTCATAACGGGGATGGGCAGCCATTCTACGATGCATCCCCATCACCGTCCTTCCGTTGCCGATGGGATTGAGGAGCCCATACCCGGCTTGCTGGCTGGAGGCCCCAACCCCGGCCGTCAGGATCATTCAACCTATTCGTTTACGGAGCCGGAGACGGCCTATCTGGATCAGGACGGTGCCTACACCTCCAACGAGATCGCGATCAACTGGAACGCGCCGCTGGTCTATCTTTCAGCGGCCATCGAAGCGCTGCAATATCGGGATGGTTATTCGGTTGCGGGGAAGGAGCGGAAAAAATAAGACGCCAAAGGACCGTAGCCATCGCCGCGTCGGATCGGGCTGCGAGCCCTTCGACCTGCCCGGTCTACTCCGTCTTCAGACTCTTCACGGGATTGGTAAGCGCCGCTTTTAACGATTCATAGCTGACCGTCACCCACGCGATGACCAGCGCAGCCAGGGGACCGGTCAGGAAAACGACCCAACTTACGGCTACATGATAGGCAAAGCTATCCAGCCAGCGGTTGATCGCCCACCAGGACAGCGGCAGCGCGATGACCACGGAGATCAGGATAAGCCTTGTAAATCCTTTCGACAGCAGATAAACGATGGTCGTCACGGAGGCGCCCAGTACTTTGCGGACGCCTATTTCCTTAGTACGCTGTTGCGCCATAAATGCAGAAAGACCATACAATCCGAGGGAAGATATAAATATGGCCAGAATGGCAAACAGGTTAAAAATGCTTCCCATCTGCTGTTCTCCCTTATAAAGATTGGCCAGGTCCTGGTCGAGGAAATTATAGCTGAACGGATAAGCCGGATTGAGCCGCTGACTTATCTTTTCCAGCGCTTTGATAGTGGCTTCCGCATTGCCCGGCCTTGCCCGCACGACCACATTCCCTCCATAACTGTTCAGCTTCAGC
>DATHHO010000041.1:0-17644 GCA_035317125.1 Puia sp. | reverse complement strand
ATTAACAACGGTCCGCCTTTCTCGCGCGAAGACAGGCAGGCCACAACACAATAACGGATCCGAATTTAAAATGAAAGATATGACCAGCATTAAATCCATCACGGCCGCAGCCACCACCACCTCCGGAGCGCCCGCAACGGGCTCCGCCGCGACAGCTACCGCCTCTGCACCTGGAGCCACCACCTCCACACCCGGAGCGCCCTCTGCCAACGGAGCCCACACCGCCACCGCATCACCCGCGGGCGCGGCAGCCGCCTCCACAAAGGCCGCGCCCATCCCCGCATCCACCGCCGGCAAACACCCGGTGGAGCTTACCGGATCGGCAGCCGTGCTCGAAGCCTTCCTCGCCGAAGGGGTCGACACCATTTTCGGCTACCCCGGCGGCGCCATCATGCCCATCTACGATGCCCTGTACGATTATCAGGACAAGCTGAAACATATTCTGGTGCGCCACGAACAGGGAGGCATCCACGCCGCGCAGGGTTATGCACGGTCTTCCGGCCGCACCGGCGTGGTCTTTGCCACAAGCGGCCCCGGCGCCACCAACCTCGTCACGGGTCTGGCCGATGCCCTCATCGACAGCACACCACTCGTATGTATTACCGGTCAGGTCTTCGCTCATTTGCTGGGTACCGATGCATTCCAGGAAACGGATGTCATCAACATCACCACGCCCATCACCAAATGGAATTACCAGGTCACCGACGCCACCGAGATACCCTCCGTGCTGGCCAAGGCCTTTTATATCGCGGGCAGCGGACGCCCCGGCCCAGTGCTCATCGACATCACCAAGAATGCACAGATCCAGAAATTTGCCTATGAAGGATATACGCCCTGCGACCATATCCGCAGCTACCGCCCCAAGCCCATCGTGCGCAAAGAGCATGTAGCCGAGGCGGCCAGACTGATCAACGAAGCAAAAAAGCCCTTTATCCTGTTCGGCCAGGGCGTCATCCTTGGTAAGGCGGAAAAAGAATTCCGGGCCTTTGTCGAAAAGAGCGGCATCCCCGCTGCCTGGACTATCCTCGGGCTCAGCGCCATGCCCACCGATCACCCGCTCAATGTGGGCATGCTGGGCATGCACGGAAATTATGGCCCCAACGTTCTCACCAATGAATGCGACGTTCTCATAGCCGTGGGTATGCGCTTCGACGACCGGGTCACCGGCCGTCTCGATAAGTATGCCCGGCAGGCAAAGATCATTCACCTCGACATCGACCCGGCCGAGATCGACAAAAATCTGAAAGCCACCGTCGGCGTATGGGGGGATTGCAAGGAGACACTGCCCCTGCTCACCACCCTCGTGGAAAAGAAGACGCACCCCGGATGGCTGCAAAAATTCAAAGACTATTATCAGCAGGAAGTGGACGCCGTCATACAGGACGAGCTGAACCCGGCTACCGGAGAAATAACGATGGGAGAAGTGATCAGGACCCTCAACGAACTCACCAAAGGTGACGCGATCATCGTAACGGACGTTGGCCAGCATCAGATGGTGGCTTGCCGCTACGCGAAATTCAATCAGACCCAGAGCAATATCACCTCGGGTGGTCTCGGCACGATGGGCTTCGGACTGCCCGCTGCCATCGGGGCCAAATTCGGTGCGCAGCACCGCACGGTCGTTGCGATCATCGGCGACGGAGGTTTTCAGATGACCCTTCAGGAACTGGGCACCATCATGCAGTGCGGGGTTGACGTGAAGATCCTTATCCTGAACAACCGCTTCCTGGGCATGGTGCGCCAGTGGCAGCAGCTCTTCAATGACAAACGCTATTCGTTCGTGGACATCGCCAGCCCCGATTTTGTCGCCGTGGCAAAAGCCTATGGCCTGGCGGGTGAAAGCATTTCGGAAAGGGAAAATCTTAAGCAGGCCCTGAAGAACATGCTGGATCACAAAGGGTCCTTCCTGCTGGAAGTATTCACCGGAAAAGAGAACAACGTATTCCCGATGGTGCCGCAGGGTTGCAGCGTCAGCGAGATCAGACTTAAATAAAGCTCCGGTCACCCGCCCAGGCTCCGGACATCATCCTGGCCGACGGCACGAGCCTCATCATAAAAACAAGCATCATGAGCCCGAACAAACAAGAATATACCATCACCGTGTACACGGAAAACCAGATCGGCCTGATCAATCGCATCGCCATCCTGTTTTCCCGGCGGAAGATCAACATCGAGAGCCTCAACACCTCTCCATCCGAAGTGGAAGGCATCCACCGCTTCACCATCGTCATCAACGAGACGGAGGAAGTAGTGAGGAAACTCTGCCGGCAGATAGAGAAGCAGGTGGACATCCTTAAAGCCTATTTCAACACCAATGATGAGATCATCTGGCAGGAAATGGCCCTCTATAAGGTGCCCACCGACGAGATCGCGGAAAAAGTAAAGGTGGAAAGGCTGCTACGCGAATATGGAGCCCGGGCCGTAGTGATCCGCAAAGATTATACGGTGTTCGAGACCACGGGACAACGGGAGGAGACGGACAGGCTGGTGGAAGTGCTGGAACCCTTCGGGCTGATCGAATTCGTCCGCAGCGCCCGGGTGGCCATCATCAAGGGCAGCCATGGATTCCATGAGAAGCTGCGTGAGTTCGAGCTCACCGAACCCGGCACGGAGGTGATTGAAAATGAATTCCTCGACAAGCAGGACGAAGTATTCACGATGTAACCGACATCCGGTCATCGCTTGTTTATCGCACAACATTAAAAAACATAGCATTCACAACATAATATTCAGTCGCATAACCATTCGTTCATCACACATTCATCGCATAACCATTCATTCATCGGCAAAAAATAAAAACCAATAAACTGATCATCATGGCAAAATTAAATTTCGGCGGAGTGGAAGAAAATGTCGTAACAAGGGAAGAATTCCCGCTCGCCAAAGCACAGCAAGTACTGAAGAGCGAAGTAGTGGCAGTCATCGGCTACGGCGTGCAGGGTCCGGGCCAGTCGCTCAATCAGAAGGACAACGGCATCAATGTGATCATAGGCCAGCGTAAAAATTCCAAATCCTGGGATAAGGCAGTCCGGGATGGGTTTGTTCCCGGTACCACTTTATTCGATATCGAAGAGGCGCTCGAAAAAGGCACCATCATCTGCTACCTGCTCAGCGATGCAGCGCAGATCCAGCTCTGGCCGACCGTAAAGAAACACCTCACCGCAGGCAAGGCCCTTTACTTCTCTCATGGCTTTGGTATCACCTTCAACGAGCAGACCGGCATCATCCCTCCCAAAGATGTGGACGTATTCCTCGTTGCTCCAAAAGGCTCGGGTACATCCCTGAGAAGGATGTTCCTGCAGGGACGTGGCCTCAACAGCAGCTATGCGATCTTCCAGGACGCGACGGGCCGGGCGAAAGAACGCTGCATCTCCCTCGGCATCGCCGTTGGCAGCGGATATTTATTCGAGACGGATTTCAGAAAAGAAGTATACAGCGA
Source organism: Puia sp. (assembly GCA_035317125.1). Lineage (GTDB taxonomy): Bacteria > Bacteroidota > Bacteroidia > Chitinophagales > Chitinophagaceae > Puia. The sequence goes on along the minus strand of DATHHO010000041.1, from coordinate 14,205 downwards.
TCTCACAGGAGAAAGAGGCACCCTGATGGGAGCCATCCAGGGTATCTTCGCCGCCCAGTATGAAGTGCTGCGCAAAAAAGGCCATACCCCATCGGAAGCATTCAACGAAACAGTCGAAGAACTGACCCAGTCCCTGATGCCGCTTGTCGCCGAAAATGGCATGGACTGGATGTATGCCAACTGCTCTACGACTGCACAGAGAGGCGCGCTCGACTGGTGGAAAAAATTCCGCGACGCTACCCTCCCCGTATTCACCGAACTGTATGAGAGTGTAGCAGCAGGCAAAGAATCACAACGCTCCATCGACTCCAACAGCCAGGCCGATTACCGGGAAAAACTGGATGCAGAGCTGAAAGAGCTGCGGGAAAGCGAATTGTGGCAGGCCGGCAAGACCGTGAGAAGCCTCCGCCCGGAAAATCAGAACACAGCAGCGGGAGCAGCCCTCAAGGCCGCCGCCGTGAACTAAAAACCCTGGACCAGGGAATTTTAAGAAAATAATGGTCTAACCAATCAGATGTCAGAAACAAGTATCATAAAGGAATCCGCGTCCGCCGCCGTACCAACCGTACTGGCGTCAGCACCGGCCGTCTCCCCGGCTCCTGCAAAGGAGCAGGTGCCGGCGCTGGACTTCCAGAAGGCGGCGGAGCGGCTGAGAAAAGTAGTCTACCGGACACCACTGACCTATAATCATAACCTCTCCCGCAAATACCAGTGCCAGGTCTTCCTGAAAAGAGAAGACCTCCAGGTAGTCCGCTCGTACAAGCTGCGGGGAGCCTATAACATGATGGTCAGCCTGCCCGCCGAACAATTGCAGAAAGGCGTCGTCTGCGCCAGCGCGGGCAACCACGCCCAGGGCTTCGCCTATTCCTGCCGCAAGCTGGGCGTACAGGGTGTCGTGTTCATGCCGATCATCACGCCCAACCAGAAGGTCCACCAGACAAAAATGTTCGGAGAGGAGAATATAAAAATCGTCCTGACCGGCGACACCTATGACGACTGCTCCATAGCCGCGAGACAGTTCACCGAAGAGAATGGAATGACCTTTATCCCCCCCTTCGACGACTATCGCATCATAGAAGGACAAGGCACCGTAGCCGTTGAGATCCTCGAAGACCAGTCCCTGATCGACTTCCTCTTCGTCCCCGTGGGCGGGGGCGGCCTCGCGGCCGGGACAGGGACTTACTTCAAGACCATGTCCCCCTCCACAAAGATCATCGGTCTCGAACCCGAAGGCGCACCCTCGATGTCGGAAGCCCTGAAGGCCGGACACCCGGTCACCCTCGACAGCATCGAACGCTTTGTCGACGGCGCCTCCGTAAAAAGAGTAGGAGAGCTTACGTTCCGGATCTGCCAGGAAGTCCTCGACGACATGCACCTGGTGCCCGAAGGCAGAGTATGCTCCACCATCCTGAAATTGTACAATGAGGACGCCATCGTCGTGGAACCCGCCGGCGCCCTGAGCATCGCAGCCCTCGACGACTATGCCGCAGCGATAAAAGGGAAGACCGTCGTCTGCATCGTCAGCGGCAGCAACAACGACATCGACCGCATGCAGGAGATCAAGGAACGCTCCCTTCAATACGAAGGGCTTAAGCATTATTTCCTCGTACGCTTCGCACAGCGCCCCGGCGCCCTCAAACAGTTTGTGAATCTTGTGCTCGGACCGGATGACGACATTACCCGTTTCGAATATATCCAGAAACACAATAAGGAGGCGGGCCCGGCCCTGGTCGGCATCGAGCTGAAGTCAAAAGAGGATTATGAGGTTTTGCTGAAAAATCTCGATAAATATCAGGTCAACTATACGGAACTGAATAAAAATGACAACCTGTTTGGTTATCTGGTCTGATCCGTCCGTTCTCGGAACGGGAGCGTTTCGCCGCATCTTCCGTAGCAAGGATCCGCCGGTTTCTCCCCTTTTGGGCGAGCATCCGGCCTCTGCAGAAAAATGGGGATTTTGTTGGGAAAAAAACTTTATAAAAATTTAACAAATTCCCATTTTATCTGTAATTTTAAACGGTTGCCTGCTATTCTTCTTAGATTAAAGTCTAAGATTATATATAAAAATTGAAAAAAGTCTAATCTACCAAATAAGTATGGCAATCAATGGTTTATATGCCCCTGAGTTTGAGAGGGATTCTTGTGGGATAGGCTTCGTGGCCAATATCAAGAGCAATAAGTCCCATCAGATCGTCTCTGATGCGCTGACCATCCTTGAAAATATGGAGCACCGGGGCGCCTGCGGATGTGAGAATAATACCGGCGATGGCGCAGGCATCATGATCCAGACCCCTCACGAATTCTTTTTCGACGAATGTGTGAAGCTGGGCGTTCACCTGCCCGCTTATGGCAAATACGGCGTAGGCATGCTGTACTTCCCCCGCGATATACGCCTCAAAGAAGAATGCCGCGATATCTTTTCCCGCTCTGCGGAAAAGCTCGGCCTCGAAATTCTTGGATACCGCAAAGTGCCTGTAAATCCCGAAGGGATCGGGCCTACCGCCCTCTCCGTAGAGCCGGAAATGGAACAGGTCTTCGTCGCCTGCCCCGATCATATCAAGCAGCCTGAAGACCTCGAACGCAAGCTTTTTTTGCTGCGCAACTATGCCAGCCACACCATCAACAACACCGTCAAGAAAGATGCCATCGGTTTCTACGTAGCCTCCCTTTCATACAAGACCGTCGTGTATAAGGGACAGCTCACCAGCGGACAGGTACGGAATTATTTCCCGGACCTCTCCAACAAAAGGGTCGTGTCCGCATTCGGACTGGTGCATTCCCGTTTTGCCACCAACACCTTCCCTTCGTGGAAGCTGGCCCAGCCCTTCCGCTATATCGCACATAACGGAGAGATCAATACGCTGCAGGGTAACCTCAACTGGCTAAAGACCGGTGAGAAAGGATTCACCACACCCTATTTCAGCAAGGAAGAAATGGAAATGCTCCTGCCGATCATCTCGGAAGGCGCATCCGACTCCGCCTGTCTCGACAACGTCATCGAGCTGCTCACCCTCTGCGGTCGCTCGCTTCCGCATGTGATGATGATGCTCATCCCCGAAGCCTGGGATGGCAACGAGCAGATGGACCCCGTCAAAAAGGCATTCTACGAATTCCACGCATCGATCATGGAGCCATGGGACGGTCCCGCATCCATATCGTTCACCGATGGAAAAATAATAGGCGCGACCCTCGACCGCAATGGCCTCCGCCCCTCCCGTTACTGTGTCACCACGGACGACAGGGTCATCATGGCCTCGGAGACCGGCGTACTGCCCGTTCACCCCACCCTGATAAAGGAAAAGGGAAGACTGCAGCCCGGGAAAATGTTCGTGGTAGACCTCGAACAGGAAAGGATCATCAGCGACGACGAGCTGAAAAGATCCATCTGCTCACAGAAGCCCTACGCGGAATGGCTGAACAAATACAAGATCCGTCTCGAAGAGCTGCCCGAACCACGGGTCCTCTTCACCCACCTCGAACACGACCAGATCTTCAAATACCAGAAAGCATTCGGCTATTCCACCGAAGACCTCGATACGATCATCGCGCCCATGGCCATCGACGGCAAAGAGCCGATCGGTTCGATGGGCACCGATGTACCGCTGGCCGTGCTCAGCGATCAGCCCCAGCACCTCAGCAGTTATTTCAAACAGCTTTTTGCACAGGTCACCAATCCTCCGATCGATCCGATCAGGGAACGGCTGGTCATGTCTCTCGCGACCTTCGCCGGCGGCAACAGCAATCTGCTCGAAGAGGATCCCCTCGCCTGTCACAGCGTTGCGCTCAAACATCCCGTGCTCAGCAATCATGAGCTGGAAAAGATCCGCAGCATCGACACCGGCATCTTCCAGGCCAAGACGCTTCAGACTTATTTCAGGGCCGATGGTAAGCCGGGGTCCCTGCAGGCCGGGCTCGACCGCCTCTGCCGCTATGCAGTAGACGCCGTGAACGATGGCTTCGAAGTGCTTGTGCTCACCGACCGGGCCATCGACTCCGATCATGCCCCGATCCCTTCCCTGCTGGCTACGGCCGCCGTACACCACCACCTGATCCGCAAGGGCCACCGTGGGCAGGTAGGCATCATCGTGGAAGCGGGAGATGTATGGGAAGTCCATCATTTCGCCTGCCTCATCGGGTTCGGCGCGACGGCGATCAATCCCTATCTGTCCCTCTCTACCATCCGCGATATGAAGCTGATGGACAAGCTGAAGAGCGACCAGGACGCAGAACAACTGAAAAAGAATTATATCAAGGCGGTGAATGACGGACTCCTGAAGGTATTTTCCAAAATGGGCATATCGACCCTACAATCCTATCAGGGCGCGCAGATCTTCGAGATCATCGGCCTCAACAGATCGGTAGTAGATAAATATTTCACGGGCGCCACGTCCCGCATCGAAGGCATGGGCCTCGACGAGATCGCAAAAGAGACGCTGGCCAAGCACTTCTTCGCCTTCAGCCGCAAGGACATCCCGGTCGAGCGGCTGGTGACGGGAGGCGTCTATCAGTGGAAACGCAAAGGTGAATTCCATCTGTTCAATCCAAACACAGTGCATCTCCTGCAATATTCCACCCGCATGAACGATTATAATACGTTCAAGAAATATTCCAAGGCGGTCAATGACCAGAGTGAGAAAGCCGCAACCCTCAGGAGCCTGTTCACGTTCAAGCGCAACCGCCCTTCCATCCCGATCGATGTGGTGGAGCCGGCAGAAAGCATCTACCGGAGATTTGCCACCGGCGCTATGTCCTTCGGCTCTATCTCCCATGAAGCCCATTCCACCCTGGCCATTGCCATGAACCGTCTCGGCGGCAAAAGCAACACCGGCGAGGGAGGAGAAGATGAAATGCGGTACACGCCGCTGCCCAACGGCGATTCCATGCGCTCGGCCATCAAACAGGTAGCCTCTGCACGCTTTGGCGTCACCAGCTACTACCTCACCATGGCCGATGAACTGCAGATCAAGATGGCGCAGGGAGCCAAGCCCGGCGAAGGCGGACAACTGCCCGGACACAAAGTAGATGAATGGATCGGTAAGGTGCGGCATTCCACGCCAGGCGTGGGGCTCATATCACCTCCGCCCCATCACGATATTTATTCCATCGAGGATCTGGCACAACTGATCTTTGATCTGAAGAACGCCAACCGCGCCGCACGCATCAGCGTCAAGCTGGTGTCCAAGGCAGGCGTAGGCACCATCGCGGCAGGCGTGGCAAAAGCCAAGTCGGACGTGATCCTGATCTCGGGCCACGATGGCGGCACGGGCGCTTCCCCGATCAGCTCGATCAAACATGCCGGACTACCCTGGGAGCTCGGCCTCGCCGAATCTCACCAGACCCTCGTGAAAAATAAGCTGCGCAGCCGCGTCGTGCTCCAGACGGATGGACAGTTGAAGACAGGCCGCGACATCGCGATAGCCACCCTGCTGGGAGCGGAAGAATGGGGACTGGCGACAACGGCGCTCGTAGTGGAAGGCTGTATCATGATGCGCAAATGCCATCTGAACACCTGCCCCGTAGGAGTAGCCACCCAGGATCCCGAACTGCGCAAACGCTTTACCGGCAACGCCGACCACGTGGTCAATTTTTTCAAGTTCCTGGCCCAGGAGCTCCGCGAGATCATGGCCGATCTGGGGTTCCGCACGATCAACGAAATGGTGGGACAGGTGGATTGCCTCGCAGCAAGGGAGAACATCGGTCACTGGAAATACAGCAAGCTGGACCTTTCTCCGATCTTATGGAAAGAGCCCGCTTCCGCATCCACCGGTCTGTACAAACAGGAAGAACAGGACCATGGACTGGATGCCGTCCTCGACTGGAAATTACTGGATGCCGCCGCACCCGCGCTGGCACAGCAGCAGAAAGTCTTTGCATCGTTCAACATAAAGAATACGGACAGGACGGTCGGCACCATCCTCTCCAACGAAATATCAAAAAAATACAAGGGCGCGGGTCTGCCGGAAGACACGATCCATTTTAAATTCACGGGTACGGCCGGCCAGAGCTTTGGCGCCTTCAATACCCATGGGGTGACCCTTGAGCTGGAAGGGGACGCCAATGATTATTTCGGGAAAGGGCTTTCAGGGGCAAGGCTAACGGTCTATCCCTCGCAGAACGCGGGCTTCGTACCGGAAGAGAACAGCATCATCGGTAATGTCGCCTTCTATGGCGCTACCTCCGGAGAATCATTCATCCGCGGTAAGGCAGGCGAACGCTTTGCCGTACGCAATTCCGGGGTGAAGGCGGTCGTCGAAGGGGTTGGAGATCATGGTTGCGAATACATGACGGGAGGAAGAGTCGTCATCCTCGGGGATACGGGCAGGAATTTCGCGGCAGGCATGAGCGGTGGCATCGCTTATATCTACGATGTAAAAGGACAGTTCCCCTCTCTCTGCAATACGGAGATGGTCGACCTGGACCCGGTGAATACCGGAGACGCGGCCGAGCTGAAGGACATGATCCAGCGGCATTACGCCTACACCGACAGTGCGGTAGCCAAGTTTGTCCTCGAAGATTTCGAAAATCAGATCCAGCATTTTGTAAAAGTATTCCCGAAAGACTATAAAAAAGCACTATTGGAAAAAAGCCATAAACAGACTGTTCGCAGCTAACCCGACCGGCCACAGAGAACACCCCCCTCTCACGGAGACAACTCTTTGAGAACGCGGAGTCGGCTCTCATGTGTGACTCAGCCACTCCGTTGTTCTCTGTGGCCGGATTTTAAAAAAGGTTCATCGGGTTTCATCACGTTCAGCACATTCACGCCAGGGCTCACCCCCCGGCCGGCCATTCACGACGATCGCAGCCATTCACTTTTTCAAAAAGCACCGCAATGGGCAAACCAACCGGATTTCTGGAATTTACAAGAGAGTTACCCTCCAAACGCCCGGTACCGGAGAGGAGGAAGGATTATAATGAATTCGTAGCGCAATATTCCGCCCAGCAGCTGAATCACCAGGCGGCGCGTTGCATGAATTGTGGTATTCCATTTTGTCACAACGGCTGTCCCCTGGGCAATGTGATCCCGGAATTCAACGACGCAGTCTATCAGCAGCACTGGCAGGAGGCCTATGAGATCCTGTCCTCCACCAACAATTTCCCCGAGTTCACGGGACGCATCTGCCCCGCTCCCTGCGAAAGCAGCTGCGTGCTGGGTATCAACCAGCCACCGGTGGCCATCGAAGAGATCGAGAAACATATTATCGAGATAGCCTTTGAAAAAGGGTTGGTCAAGGCGCGCAAGCCGGCCGTACGCACCGGTAAAAAGATCGCCATCGTCGGCTCCGGTCCTGCGGGTATGGCGGCGGCCGATCAGCTGAATGCCGCCGGCCATACGGTGACGGTCTTTGAAAGGGACGATCAGCCCGGAGGATTGCTGCGCTACGGCATCCCGGATTTCAAGCTGGAAAAATGGATCGTGGCAAGAAGGATCCGACTGATGGAAGAAGAAGGCGTCGTGTTCAGATGCAATGCCGAAGTAGGGGTCAACGTAGGCATCAATGACCTGCTCCGGGAATACCATGCCATCGTGCTGGCAGGAGGCTCTACCATCCCACGCAATCTGCCCGTTCCGGGAAGAGAGCTGAAAGGCGTGCATTTTGCCATGGACTTCCTCAAACAACAGAATAAAAGGGTCAGCAGCCTGGAGACGGGCGGCGATGATATATGGGCCACCATGAAAAATGTAGTGGTGATCGGCGGTGGGGATACGGGCAGCGATTGCGTCGGAACCTCAAACAGACATGGCGCCATGTCGGTGACCCAGTTCGAGTTGTTGCCAAAGCCGCCGGACTCACGCACCAACTATATGCCCTGGCCCAGCTACCCCATGGTCCTGAAGACGACTTCCTCCCATGAGGAAGGCGCCGACAGACATTGGGCCATCGCCACCAGGGAATTTATCGGCGACGGAAAAGGCAATCTGAAAGCGCTGAAAGTAGTGACCCTGGAGTGGAAGATGACGGAAGACGGCAGGGCAGCCCAGTTTGTAGAAGTGGCCGGCAGCGAAAGAGATTTACCCTGCGAACTGGCCTTGCTCGCCATGGGCTTCGTCCACCCGCAATATGACGGACTCCTGAATGAGCTTGGGGTGGAGATCGATGAAAGAGGCAACGTAAAAGCATCCGATAAGGATTACCAGACCAATATAGCCAAGGTCTTCACCGCCGGAGATATGCGCCGGGGACAGTCGCTTGTCGTATGGGCGATCAGCGAAGGCCGCGAATGCGCCAGGAAGGTCGATGAATACCTGGTCGGCCAGTCCCTGCTCGAAAGAAGGGATCAGAGTCTCATCAGCGTGTAGATCGGCATGGACCGGTCATCCGCGTCTCCATACAGGCCGCCCGTCTGATACAGCCGATGAACCCACCGCAACGGTTCCGCCGTGGTCATCCGGGCCTCAATACCAGACCCTGAAATATTCGTCTCACCGCATTCCCCACCTCAAAAAAAAAGGCCAATCTCACGATTGGTCTTTTTTCGTTGGTAGTATTTGACAAGCGATAATTAGATCTCGGAGAAATGAACGGCTTCGTCCTTGAAGGTCTCATTGATAGTCGCATCATATACATCGTCGAATTCCCTGTCCAGAGAATCGATGATCCTGTTGATATGATACATATCGGTTGCAGCATCCACAGTGGAATCATTCTGACCGGCAGTATGATGTTTCCGGCTTACTTTAACTTCTCTGTTGTCTTTGCCGAATGATCCGCGCATGCTCTTTTCGAGCTTGATCACAAATTCGCCTTTCTTGACGGGGCTGTCGCTAACGAAGACTTTCTTTACTTCACCTGCATGAACATCGCTCTTCCAGGTAACTAAACGGTGCTTTAAATCCTGACGCATATTAAACATTTTTTGAGTTAGTAAATCAATACGATAATGTATTCAGACGTAAAGTTATTACATTTATTGCGTGATTTCCAAGCACGCAACCGCGGAGCAATTCTTTTCAAACCCTTTAGGACAAAGGCTTTCACGCGACACTCGACGAATAATTTGAGTTTTTCCGGCAACCAACATCAAAAATCATGGAGGCATGATGTAAAGACATTATTTTTTCGCCGCACTGTGAAAAGATTTGTTCTTTTGACGTGCGCATTTTATATTTAATATTTATGTAATACACTAAAAAATATTTTATAAAATCTTTTTTATATCTCAAAAATGTGGTAAATCCGCCCCTTCCAGCCTTCCGGTTCTCCCCTCTCGTTTTCCACATCCAATCCCCATCCCTCATATCCGTTTTGAAAATTTAAACAAACAGATAATTTTCACCCATTTTTTTAAACAACTTCAATATTTAAAATTCTAAAAAAAACAATATATAAGTCGTAATTATCTAATTGTTAACTTTTTATCATCGAAATATCAACAAATTTTAATCATATTATTATTTATAATATATAATCTATTTACGAATAAACACTCTTGATATTCCTATATTAGCACTGTAGATATTAATTAAATATTTATACAATATGAAACAGGCTGCCGGACCACCCGGCAGGATTTGAATCCACAATCAGAGCTCAGAGCAAGCCATATATTAACCTGATCACTCCGGACCGTCTATTTATTTTTTATTAACCAAAACAATCAGCAATGCTAAGGAACATCAGTTTATCCCTTATTATTACCGCATGCTCTTTATCCGCATGGGCCAATTCCAATGATTCCACCGCAAAACCTGCGGATACCGTCAAACCCGCCCCTCCGGTCCTGGCGATCACCGGCTCGGCAGATTTCTATTACCGCTATGATTTCAACAAGAACAAACAGCCTTTAGAAACTTCACTCACCAGTTTCACCCATTCCCATGACCAGATCCAGCTGGGTATGGCCACCCTTAAGCTCGAGCACAAAACAGCAAAACTGGATATGGTAGCCGATCTCGGATTCGGCCCAAGAGCAAGGGAGTTCGCCTATAATGACGATGGCATCACGCAGGCCATCAAACAGCTCTACATCAGCTATTCCCCCGCCGCCTGGATCAAATTCACCGGTGGTACCTGGGCAACCCATATCGGATATGAAGTGCTGGACGCTTACGCCAACCGTAACTACAGCATGTCCTATATGTTCACCAACGGGCCTTTCTCCCACACCGGCCTCAGAGCAGACCTCACTTTCGGGAAGAGCGGCTTTATGATCGGCGTCTCCAATCCCACTGACTTCAGGACAGTACCTGCCACCGCGCAGAACAACAAGAATATGATCGCTCAGTACAGCTTTGCACCGAGCGACAATTTCCACCTGTTCCTGAACTATGTTGGCGGCAGAGATGCCACCGATGCCAAAGTACACCAGTATGATCTCGTCGTAACGGCAAAAGCCAGCAGCACGTTCAGCCTGGGTCTCAACGGTACGGTGAACAAATCCAGCTACCCTTCCGATAATTATGCAACCGGTCACTCCTGGTGGGGATCTGCCGTGTATCTCAACCTCGATCCGGCCCCCTGGTTCGGACTGACCCTGCGCAGCGAATATTTCAGCGACAAGGACGGGATAAAGCTGTTCCCTGTAGACGGCACCACCGGCGCGAAAGTATTCGCCAATACGCTCTCTGCAAATTTCAAGGTCGACGGCTTCATCTTCATTCCTGAATTCAGATATGATCATGGCAGCGAAGTCCTGTTCACAAAGAGCGACGGCACACAAACCAAATCCTGCGCAAGCTTTCAGCTGGCAGCGATCTATTCATTCTAGTTTATTGACGCAACGCACTAAACATACCATTACCATTTAACGAACAAACACCGGAACTCCGCACCGGTCCTAAAACAAAAAACAACCAAAAACAATCTTCATTAACAAAAACTTAGCAAAAAATGGGAGTTTCCAACTTTATTACCAGCAAGTTGTTCGGGGGGGGTGGTCAGGCATCTCTTCCAGTCATGGTCAAACTGACAAAAGCTGAAAAATGGCGTGTCGCCCTGGGCATGTTTGCCGGCAAAATGATCGGCCTCTTCCTCGTTTTATTAGCCATCGGTTTCATGCCATCCATCGTTGGAGGCACTGTGGCTCATGCACAGGGGCCTGCTTACACAGCGCATGAGACGACCTTTATGAACACGGCAAACACGATCTGGACCCTCGTCGCCGCCTTCCTCGTGTTCGGAATGCAGCCGGGATTCGTCTTCCTCGAAGCAGGCTTCGCACGGAAAAGAGAGACCGTCAACGTACTGATGGAATGTATCTTCGATACCTGTATCTGCGGTATCCTTTTCTGGGCCATCGGTTATGCCTTTATGTTCGGACAAGGCAACGGCTTTATCGGTGCTGGCGGTGGAGCGCTTGCTGGTGGAGACGCAAAGCCCTGGTACTTCCTGCAGAACGTTCCGGATACCTATGCCTCGACCGGCGTTCCCATATTAGCCCACTGGATCTTCCAGTTCGCATTTGCCGATACGACTTCTACGGTAACTTCCGGCGCAATGATCGGCCGTACAAGCTTCCGCGGCGATATCCTCTATAGCATCGGCGTCACCGGTTTCATCTATCCGATTATCGGTCACTGGGCCTGGGGTCCCGATGGATTTCTTGCGCTCATGGGTACCAAGGATCATCTCTTCCCTGGTCTCGGTCAGGGCTTCCGCGACTTCGCCGGCTCAACGGTGGTACATACCATCGGTGGTATGGTATCCCTCGCTGGTGCGATCGTCCTCGGTCCACGTATCGGACGCGTCTTCAAACGTGACGGTGGCGGTATGCCCGCTCCGCATAACCTTACCGTAGCCGCCGTGGGTGGATTCATCCTCTGGTTCGGATGGTACGGGTTCAATCCCGGCAGCACGCTTTCCGCCATGGACATGCAGGGCATCGGCCGCGTTGCCGCCAACACTACCCTGGCCGCCTGCGGAGGCGGTATCTCCGCCATGTATATGGCCCTCTGGTTTGGTGAGACAAAAGGCAAATTCGATCTTGGCTATACTACCAACGGCTTCCTCGCCGGTCTGGTCGCCATCACCTGTCCCTGTTACTGGGTGTCGCCCTTCGGCGCGATCATGCTGGGCCTAGTTGCCGGCGTCATCGTATGGCTGGCGATCAATCTGCTGGAACACCTGCGGATCGATGATCCCATCGGCGCTGTAGCCGTGCATGGATTCTGCGGCATCTGGGGTACCCTCTCCCTTGGCCTCTTCGCCAGCGGACAGTTCGGTGCAACAGGTCCTACAGGTGCAGATAATTCCGCTCCCGTTGCAGGCCTCTTCTATGGCGGCGGTGTCAGCGTATTAAAGGCACAGTTCATCGGCAGCCTGACCGTAACGGTTGCAACGCTCGTCATATCTTTTATTCTGATGTGGTCGATCAAACAACTGCCTTATCCCTGGAAACTCCGTGTTGAACCAGAAGGTGAGACAGGACCCGGCGGGCTCGATGTTTTCGAACATGGCGTCGAAGCTTATCCTTCACAGGCATAAGTACACGAAATATATTCTGCCTCGGTCGTACGATACCCTCCAATGACCAGGCTCATCCTAAAAGGCCATCCGGGACTAATCCCGGATGGCCTTTTTTAATATACCGACACCAGGGTTGAAGCCGCCTGCAAAAGAAAGAAACGCATAGAAATGCGTTTCTTTAAACTTTACAACAAAGCCGGCTCCATACATGCTCATGAAAATTCATATAGGAGGAGCCGGAGATCTTTATACCCGATTTTATATTCTGAATAATATCGCAAAAATTATCCTGTCCTCGGATTTGACCAGATCGGGTCTCCAATCCGGCGGCAGCGGCGTAGTCGTATATCCATTGGGCGAAGTAACTCCCCCCGGCCCGGCGAAATAAGGAACATTCGCATGCCGGTGAACATATTCTATACGAAAAAGAAAACTTTGGTTGGGCATCCAGTCCAGGTTGGTCGAACAGTCCCAGGCTTTAAACTGATCGCCGGGATTGGCGCTGAACGGAAACTTTCCTTCGGTCTGGGTTGGATTGTTCGGATCGGGCAGTGGGCTCGCCTGTCCGGTAGGATACAGCACGAGGTATCGCCCTGGGTTAGTCATGAGACCCCCGCCGATGGTCCAGGCAAATTTATTCTGAGCAAACCAGATGCGGTTATACAGCATCGCGCTCAGAAAATATTGCGCCGGCCCTTTTGCCGTATCGCTGCTGAACCCATTCACACCCCCGCCTTTCTCAAATCCCAGGTCGCCTGTTAAAGACAGCGCCATCTTACTGATGCCCCTTGACGCCGGCTTATTATAATACCTTACTAACATGCTGTTGTCAGAGTGAAACCTTTTTCGCTGAGGCAGACCGCCCGCATCGGTTCCATAATAATCATTGGTCAGGAGCTTGAAACTGCTGGTCGGGTTCCAGGTTATATTCGCGCCGACGCCCGGCATGCTGTTGAACTTACCATAGCTTTGCCATCCGTTGATGATCCAGGGTTCGATCTTTAGATGCTTAGATGGAAAAATCTGGATTCGTATGCCGTTGAAAAACCAGGGCGTATTATCCGAGGTATAAGAGGCCTGGTACTCCCAGTTCTCCACCTGGTAATAAGAATTAAGCCCGATATAGGACATAAAAAGCCCCGCATCCACATTGATGCCATACCACTTGTTAAAATGATAGCCAACATACGCCTCGCTCAGATAACGGTACACATCCGCCAGTTTATACTGTCCCCTGTATGGGCTGAGATCATTTCTCGGAACGACCTGGGTCCTGGTTCCCATCTGCATCAGGAATTTGGCTCTTGCGCCTTCATAACTAAAATCACCTCCAAAGCTAAGCTGAGACAACTGCACCTCATTGTTCCGCGCTAATGCCGTTGATCCTACGACCGTATTGTCATTGGGATTGTTAAAGGAATGCGTATAGTTCACATCCACCATGATCGTGGGTATGAAATATTTTCCATGGAATACTGAAGAATCTCTCCGGTCGCTACCGTTTTGCCAGTTCGTCTCTATCCCGTCGAATGGGATCTTTGGGGCCGTCGAATCCTGCGCTCTTACATAAACTGCCGATCCAAGTAAAATGGAACTCGCGAGAATAAGCTTTTTCATTTTCATTCTTTTATTGGTTGTGCTCCTTATGCCAAAAGAATGCCCGTATCTGCCGGACGCTATTCCCATCAGCTTAAAATCAATCACAGTGACGATTGTAACCCATCTTTTACTTTTTTTAATTATTTTTTAAAGAAGAGCGCCATACCGGAATGAAAAGCATTTTTTCAAAAATGGTTGG
>DATHHO010000040.1:0-6008 GCA_035317125.1 Puia sp. | reverse complement strand
GGAGTATGATAACGACAGAATAAGGAGGCATACCAATAAAACAGAGATCGTCGCCTGGTCGGTATTGGTGCTGGCGGCCCCGCTGATCAATTTCATCACCGTCTTCATCCCGGGGGATCCGGCCATCGGGCTGGTATTGCTGCTGGTCAGCCTGCTGTTATTCCCGGCCTACCTGCTGTATTCCCGCTTTATCGTGCCCCGGTTCCTTTTCGTGGGGCGGCCTGCCCTCTTTGTGCTGCTGAGCATCGCCTGTTTCCTGGTCATACAATTGCTGGTATTTTCCATTTATTCGGTCGTCCTTTCCTTCACCCTGTCCCCTGTCGCCAGTTCCTGGTTTTCCTTCCATTTTACTTCTGTCATCCGGGAAAGTCTCTGGGCGATCCTGAATCTGTTCCTTACCGTAGCCGCTTATTTTATAAAGAAGGCCAACGACGAGAAGGACCTGATCTCCGATATCCGGAAGGACAACACTTTTTTTAAGCTGAGGTATCTGCGCGCGCAGCTGAACCCGCATTTTCTTTTCAATACGCTGAACAGCATTTATTCCCTGAGCCTGCAGAAATCGGATAAGGCCCCCGAGGTGGTGGTCAAGCTTGCGGATATCATGCGGTACCTTATCTATGAATGCAACGAGGAAAAGATCCTGTTGGATAAGGAGATCGAATTTATCCGGAATTATATCGAGATCGAAAAGATCCGTTACAAGGCCGATATACGGTTTACGGTGGAGGGCCTGACAAAAGACATTATGATCGAGCCCTTTCTTTTTATCTCGTTCGTCGAGAACGGGTTCAAGCATGCGCTGGATAATTCATTTGCCGAGCCGTTCATTTATATCACCCTCAAGGTGGGTCAGGACCAGATCGTGCTGAACGTGATCAACAGCACCAATTCGGACCTTGGCGTGCAGGCAAAAAGAATGAGCGGAAAGGGTATTTCCAACAGCAGGAGCCTGCTGGAACTGTTGTATCCCGACGCCTACGAGCTCGATATCATCCAGACGGAAAGGGAAGAGAACCGTACCAGCCAGCTGCGTATGCGCAATGCGAAAGAGCGGCTGGAGACCTTATATCCCGATTCTCATACGCTTGACGTAATTTTAAGTAAGAACGCGTTCACCGTATCGCTGATCATAAAACCGAGAATTGCTTGATAAAATGCATAATCGTAGAAGATGAGGTCCTGGCCCAGGATGTGATCCAGAGCCATCTGCGGAAGATCGACCGGATGGAGCTGGTGGGTATTTACCGGAATGCGCCGGAAGCCCTTGAAGCGCTGAAGACGCAGGAAGTGGATGTCATGTTCCTCGATATCCGGCTGCCCGGCATGAGCGGTCTGAACTTCCTCCGTTCGCTGACCGATCCCCCGCTGGTGGTGCTGACGACGGCTTATGCGGAATACGCGCTGGAGAGTTATGAATTCAGCGTGATCGATTATCTGCTGAAACCGATCTCGTTCGAGCGGTTTTCGAGGGCGGTGAGCAAGATCACCGATGGCCGCTTGTTCTCGCAGGTGAACAAGGAAAGGGACCGGAGCCTGGAGGATCATATCTTTATCAAATCCAACAGCAAGTTCTTCAAGGTAAATTTTTCCGAGATCGTATATGTGCAGGGCATGAAGGATTATCTGAAGATCCATACGCCGGAATATACGCTGGTGACCCATCAGACCATGAATGAGCTGGAAAGGATACTACCCACCCGTCAGTTCATCCGGATCCATAAATCCTATATCGTCGCGGTAGCCCATATCCGGACGATCTATGGGAACTCCGTGGAGCTGGAAAAGACGACGATCCCCATCGGGATCAACTACAAGGACAATGTGATGGCCCTGATCGGGAAGAAGCCGTAGGGGGGAGGACGTTCATTGTCGGCTTTGGCGCAGGTGCGGGCCGGCGTGGCGTGGGTTGGCGAGAGATCGCGTAGGCCAGCCTATACCTTCTTTGGGGGGAGATCGAAGGCGATGGCGTCGTGCTCAAAATGTCCTTTATGCGAACCGTCGCAGAATGGCTTGTTCTTTGATTGGCCGCAGCGGCAGATCGAGACGAGCTCCCGGCCTCCCAGGCCATAAACCGTTCCGTCCTTATCAACGATCTCAAAATCGCCTTCTATCCTGATGGATCCGTTGCTGTTTACCGTAATTTTCGTGCTGGCCATAACGATCTTTTTATTAAGGGGGCGAAAATAGGAAAAATTCCACTATCACTCGCGTATCGCTTTCTCAAGATGGCGGTCGGGGATCAGCCACATGGAGCCGACTGCCAGCAGGATGACGCCGGAAATAGCCGGATTATAATGAGCCACCGCACCGGCAGCCACATATCCGAATAAGGAAATGATCCCCTTGGTCTTAACCTTTGCAAACGCCTCCTGTAACTGGGGGTTTGCCGGGTTGCTGTTCTGGATCGCAATCTGCAGAAAGGTAAAGGCGATGCCGGATAAAAAAAGAATGGCCGCATAAAGGATCATCGTATTGGGAGCAAAATGGTTCTCACCCGCCCACCCTGTGACAAAGGGGATGAGGGAAAGCCAGAACAGGAGGTGAAGATTGGCCCACATCATCCCGGAGGAGACTTTTTTGGCGGCATGCAGCAAATGATGATGATTCCCCCAATAGATGCCTACGTACAGGAAGCTCACAAGGTAACTGATAAATACAGGCGCCATCGGCCTGAGAGAAAGCCAGTCACTCCCATGGGGTACTTTTATCTCCAGGACCATGATCGTGATGATGATCGCAAAAACCCCGTCGCTGAAAGCCTCCAGCCGCGCTTTATTCATAATTTTTAACGGAAATATAGCCTAATTTCGCCGGATGCAAAACGGCGCCCATTCCATTCAGAATATACTTTATAACCTAAAGATCGACGAGCTCAATGAAATGCAGCTTGCGTCCATCGGGGCCAATGAAAAGGCGGACAATATCATCCTGCTGGCCGATACGGGCGCCGGCAAAACGCTGGGATTTCTGATCCCGGTCATTCAATCCCTGAAAACAGATGTTCCCGGAACACAGGCCCTGATCATCGTTCCTTCGCGGGAACTGGCCCTGCAGATCGAGCAGGTCTTTAAACACATGGGTACGGGCTCGAAAGTCACCTGTTGTTATGGCGGTCATCTGCGGGAAACGGAAGAGAACAATCTGCTGGAAGCCCCTGTCCTGATCATCGGCACCCCCGGCAGGCTGGCGGATCATCTCCGGAGGGGCAATATCAAGCCGGATGGGATCGAGACCCTGGTGCTGGATGAATTCGACAAATCGCTGGAACTGGGCTTTCTGGATGAATTGTCCTTTATACTTGGCACCCTGAAGTCCCTGAAAAAAAGAATACTCACCTCGGCCACCGACGCCGTTGCCATCCCCGGATTCGTGGGCATGAACGAGCCGGTAACGCTCAATTTCTTATCCGGCAGTAAATCCGCCGCCCTTCTCGTACAGACCGTGAAAAGCGACGATAAGGACAAGCTGAATACGCTGTTCCGGCTGATCTGTTCGGTGGGAGGCAGGCCGTCCATCGTGTTCTGCAATCACCGGGAGTCTGTGGAGCGCACCAGCGCCTTTCTGACGGAAAAGAGCATCATCAATGTATTTTATCATGGGGCATTGGAGCAGCCTGAGCGCGACAGCGCCCTGTGTAAGTTCAGGAACGGCACCTCGAATGTCCTGGTCACGACGGATCTTGCTTCGCGGGGGCTGGATATCCCTTTTATCCGGTATATCATTCATTTCCATCTGCCGGCAACGGAAGAGGTGTTTACCCACCGCAATGGGAGGACGGCCCGGATGGAAGCCAGCGGAACGGCCATACTCATCCTCGGACCGGAGGAAAAGCTGCCCTCCTGGGTAGAGGCTGACGGAGGGGAAATAACCTTGCCTGAAACGGCCGTAGTACCCGATAAGCCGAAGTGGACCACCCTGTTCATTGCGGCCGGCAAGAAGGACAAGGTCAATAAAATGGACATCGTGGGCTTTCTGACCAACAGAGCCCAACTGAAAAAGGACGATATCGGGCTGATCGAGACCAAGGATTTCTTCTCTTTTGTGGCTGTGCGCAAATCAAAGGTCAGTAATACCCTGCAGCTGATCAAAGACCAGAAGATCAAGAATAAAAAGGTGCGGATCGACGTGGCGAAATAGGGGCGGGCGGGGTTGGCGGAGGAGGACCAGGCAGAAGGAGTTGAGGGCCGGTGACCCGGTGGAATCCGGCGATTGCGGACAAGGAGGCGGCCGGGCCGGAAACGAAAAAACCCCCAAGATTAATCAGGGGCTTTTCAGAGAATTTGGAATTTAAGACTTTCTTTTACGAAAGCTGGTTCTTCTGGATATGGTTCGTTTCATCGATATTGGATAGTTCAAAAGTAAGTCAATGAGGATCAACAGCCAAGAGCAAAACCCCTCCATTTATATCGTAGATCTACGAACCGGATACCGTATATGCTGAGAGAAATCGATCATTATTTCCTGAATAAAGAAGAGCCGGCCAAAAGCTGCCTGCTTGCGTTGAGAAAACTCATTCTCAACTATAACGACGAAATTACCGAGGCCTGGAAGTACAGAATGCCTTTTTACTGTTATAAGGGAAAGATGTTCTGCTATCTGTGGGCCGATAAGAAAACACATCAGCCTTACCTTGGCATTGTAGAAGGCAATAAGATCGACCATCCATTGTTGATCGCCGAAAAAAGGGCCAGGATGAAGATACTCCTGATCGACCCGGAGAAAGACCTTCCCATAAAGCTGATATCTGGCATATTGTCCCGCGTGCTCAAGCTTTACCTCTAATTGTCCTCGTGGAGCATTGCCGCGTGCTCATGGTGATTGGGTATAGTGTGATGACTAAGCTATAAATCGTATACGTCCCTGATCTTATCCTGAAAAAAAATCCTAACTTTTATATCCAGAAGCATAGATTGTCACATCTGAATCCAACCTTCTATAAAAGGCAAGCGCTAACTGCACGTCTTCCCACCCTCCCTTCTTTTCCATCACTTAAAACGCCGTTTTATGAAGAAAAATTTACTATGCATTCCTGTCTTCTGTTGTATCCTTATTTTATTTTCCTCACTGACAAGCCAGGCCCAGAAAAAGAAGGGCCCGGTAACAGGCAACCCCGAGTTTAATGGCACGCTCCAACAATCCGCCGTGCCAAAATCGGATTCCCGGCTGAGCCCGGAATTAAAGAACCTTTATGAAAGTTCGCAACCCAGCACAAAAAAAGCCCAGGCCATCGGCAAACCAGTTCTGGGAGCCAATGCGCTGAATAAATTTATGCAGATCAGCGGCGACAAAGTTGTTGTGGATATAACGGCAGAGGATGACCTGAACAAAGCCATGATGGAAGTTCAGAAGATCGGACTACAGGTGACCGGATCCTATGGACAGGTCATTTCGGGCCTCATCCCCATCAGCGCATTGCCGCAACTCGAATCGGCGTCTTCTGTCCGGTTTGCCAGACCAGCCTTTAAGCCCTTGCATCGCTCAACGCCATTAAGCGCGCTACATAGTGGTATGTTCCCTGCGAATCCTCCCGGCGGAAAGATCACACCGGTGATCAGCCAGGGAGATACGGCACAGCGCTCGGATCTGGCGAGAAAAAAATATAACGTGAATGGCAAGGGTGTGAAGGTCGGTATCCTCTCCGACAGCTATAATAACCTCGGGACGGCCAACATCGGCGTCCTTCATGGAGAGCTCCCGGGACCGGGCAACCCCTTCAATTTCAAAAAACCGGTACAGGTGCTGTTAGACCTGGCGTCGGGCGGAACGGATGAAGGCCGGGGCATGGCGGAGATCGTACATGATGTCGCACCCGGGGCCGACCTCGCCTTCAATACGGCCGACGTCGGCATGGCCAGCTTTGCACAGGGGATCGTAAACCTTGCCAATGCAGGCTGCGATGTGATCGTCGATGATGTCGCCTATTTTGCCGAGCCTTTTTTCCAGGATGGGATCATTGCTCAGGCCGTCAACCAGGTAAAAAAGAAAGGCGTCACGTATTTCTCGGC
>DATHHO010000039.1:0-28448 GCA_035317125.1 Puia sp. | reverse complement strand
ATGCTGAAAAGATCGGCGCATTCCCTGACGACCGACGCCGCATCCCGGCTTCTTTCCCTTCCCCTCGTAAAAGGCACAACACAGAACGTACACATATTGTTGCAGCCACGCGTGATGCTGACAAAGGCGGTAATCCCATTGCTGTCCAGCCGGACAGGGGAGATATCCGCATAGGTCTCGTCCCGGCTGAGCAGGACATTCACTGCCTTCTGACCTGTTCCAGCCTCTTCGATCAGACCCGGCAGGCCCCGGTATGCATCGGGCCCAATGACCATGTCCACCAGCCGCTCTTCTTCCAGCAGCTTCGCTTTAAGCCGCTCTGCCATGCAACCCAGCACCCCGATCAGCATGCCCGGTCTGCTCCTCTTTGCCTGTCTGAACAAATGCAGGCGCTGCCGGACGTTCTGTTCGGCCTTTTCACGGATCGAACAGGTATTGATCAGCACCAGGTCCGCCTCCAGATAATTCTTTGTGGCGCCATATCCCGTATCGTTCAGGATCGAGGCGACGATCTCGCTGTCTGCGAAATTCATCGCGCAGCCATAGCTTTCTATATAGAATTTCTTCCCGTATTCAACAACCGCCGGGGCTATGGACGCATAGGCCTCTCCCTGGCGATCTTCATCATGTACCCCGTTACGCACTGTTTCAGGCATTATTACCACATTTTTAGGTTGCAAAGATACAGAAAAACGGATTCTTGTGACAAGTTGGCAGAGAGTGCCCCTGATCAGCTCCCAGGACCAGCCAGACAGCCCCATAACAAACAAAAAAAACCGGGCCCAACGGGCCCGGCAGAAAATAGGTATCGATAAGGAGATAATGATCAATTATTAAAGAACCCGCTCTTCTTTTTTTCAGTGAACAGGTTATCCGCCAGCTCCTGGTTGAAATGCTTTACCGGATCTCCGTTGATGTTATGATAGACCGCGCTGATGAAAATGGTCTGCGCCGCGCTGAATATGGCTACTACCGAGAATATGCCCAGCATGAACAAAACTACGCCCGCGATCGGGTGGATCAGATAGCCAATTGCAAACGAAGGCACGGCGATTAAAAGGATGGCGAGCAGTTGCAACAACCCAAAGCTGAAACTCGCCCCAAGGCTTTCTCCCCATTTTTCTTTCATCAGCTGCGCCGAACGCTTGTACGCCGACAAAGGGCCGCGGTTTTCATAGGCGATCACCGGCACGACAAAAAAGGTGGTGATGCTCCAGACAATGCCGATCAGACCGGTTATGATCTTGCCGATCGATCCGAGGTTCTCCTGTAACAACCGCAGGGCAGTGCCCACCGTTGCGGCAAAGACGGCCCAGGAAAAGATCGCCCCGATCCGGCTGACGCTGAAACGCAGTCCAGCGCTCACGGTGACCTCTTCTCCCTGGAAATACAGCCGGGTGCAGTGTACCAATGCCGTGTTGAAGAATACGACGACAAAATAATTCACCACATAATAGATGAACAGGGTGACATAATGCTCGATGTTGCTCTGGTCGCGGATATTTTCTACATCCCATCCTGCGTTTGCAAAAAGGGCTACGACAAAAGAGCCGATGATCAGCAGCATGGATATCCCCGAAAGGATCGGGAATATGATCAGTTTCTTGTTTTCTTTCATCACCTTAAAACTATTCATGGAAATATTCCATCCATTCGAAAGTCGTGTAAAAAAATTCATGAGATTTTTTTTGTTTGTTTAGGAAGGTTAAATGCAATGATACAAAGAAGGTCTGAAATACAAAATAATACAAATAACCCGGATTCCGCAGTTTGCCTGTCCGTGCAGCCCCAAAACAACCGTCCGTCCCGGGGCATACGATTTTTCATTTTCAGGGCGTTTTGGCCTGAAAATTGTTAAGTTTTAGTGGCTTAGCCAGGCTGGCCGAAACTGACCTTTATGAAAAACACCGCGTTGCTGACCAGTATCTTATTATTATGCGCCTGCTTCATTGCCTGTTCCAAGGGCAACGATAAGTTGACGCCGACCCTCCGGTCTTCGGTCACTTTCTCCGCAAAAGATTCATTCATCAATTTTCCGGTCGGTATCGTTTTCATCCAGGATGTCGTCAATGTACATACGACGCTGATCAGCGGCAAGTATGAGGACAGCTCTTCCAGGCGGGGCAATATCAGCATCCGCGTCATCGGGGATACCACCGGCCGCTACCACGGGGACAGCGTCCAGCTTACCTATACCAATGCGGCTGGAACGATCTGGACCAATACAAAAGATACCGGCAATTTTGTGCAGATCAATACGTTTGCAAAGACGGCCGATGGTCTCGTGAACGGAGCGTTCAGATGTAAAGTGTACAATGGAAAGGATAGTATCCTCCTGTCCAATGGTGCGCTTGTAGCTTTTTACCAGGACTGATCATGGGCCCCGCAAGGGCCCGACCTATTATAATGCCAACATACGAAATCCAATAACGAGGCTCATGGTACAACCTATCGGCGCAGGTGTTACACTTGCAGAATATCAGCCCGCTGCTTCACCAATTCCGGGAAGCCCTGCGGGCATCGCTCCCTATACCGGCCCCTGGGACACGCTCCAGGTCGTTCACCTGCTCAAACGGACCCTCTTCGGCGCTTCCGTACCAGACATCCATTATTTCAGGACGCTTACCATGTCACAGGCCGTGGATCAGCTGCTGCAGCCCACCCCGGCGCCGGCTACGGCGCCCCTGAATAATTATGGGGCTGACGCCACCGGCGTTGCCTCCTGGCAGACCTGGATCAATGCGAGCCTGCTCTACCAGGATGACAAGCTGAACGAGGACAGGGTAAATTCCATGCAATGCTGGTGGATCGGGCAATTACTAAACCCCGGCAGATCCATCCACGAGAAAATGACCCTCTTCTGGCACAATCATTTTGCCATGGATGCCACCGCGCATTTCTCCGATATCCCCGCACGGCTGTGGTACGATCAGTATATGGTCCTGCGGCAAAATGCCCTCGGGGATTTCAGGCAAATGGTAAAGTCGATCGCGCTGAACCCCGCCATGCTGATCTATCTCAACGGCAACACCAATACGAAGACGGCCCCGAATGAGAACTTCGCCCGCGAGCTTCAGGAGCTGTACAGCATCGGTAAAGGCAGTGGTTCGGCCTACACCCAGGATGACGTACACACCGCGGCAAGAGTGCTTACGGGACATACGGTCGACAATAATTATAATTACGCATTCCTGCCTGGAGATCATGACGACCTCAATAAGAAATTCTCCGATTTTTACGGCAGCCATATCACCACCGGTTATTCGGGACCCGCCGGGGCAGGGGAGCTGGATGACCTTCTCAGCATGATCTTCTCCACCCAGGAATCGGCTAAGTTTATATGCAGAAAGATCTATAGCTTTTTTGTCTATTATAAGATCGACAGCAGCATCGAGACGAACGTGATAGGACCTCTCGCCGATATTTTCCGGCAGAGCGGATATAATATCACGTCCGTGTTGTCTGCGCTCTTAAAGAGCCAGCATTTCTTCGACCTCGTCAATTCCGGCGCCTGTATCATCAAAAGCCCGCTGGATTTTCTTATCGGTCTTTGCAGGGAATACAATGTCACGCTGCCCGATCCGGCCAGTCCGGCCGCTCAGTATGCCGCATTTGAAATGCTCCACCAGCGTTCGAAGATCCTGCAACAGGAGGTCCTCGCCATTCCACTGGTGGCAGGATGGGACCCTTATCGCCAGGCCCCGCAATTCCATGAGCTGTGGATCAATTCCGTGACCTACACCGGAAGGAATTTCTATACCGATCTCCTCATCAATATCGGGGACATGATGAACGGAACGATCCTGCAGATCGATCCCATCGCGTTTGCCAACCTGCTGCCCCATCCGGAGGACCCGAATATGCTGATCAGCGATTCGCTGGACATCCTGCTCAGGCCGCCGCTGTCGGACGGGTCCAGACAGCTGCTCAAGCAATCCATTCTGCTGGGCAACCTCACCACTGACTTGTACTGGACCAACGCATGGCTGGGCTATGTGGCAAACCCAACCGACATGAATGCTTTTACCACGGTGAGCACAAAGCTGAAGGCACTGTATAAATACATCATGAATTTACCCGAATACCATTTGTCGTAACCCGTATTAATGATATCCTATGCAGAGAAGAGATTTTATCCGAACTGTCGCGCCGGCAGCCTTTCTGGGGGGCTTTAAAATAAATGCTTTCTCCCATCTCCCTTTTTTACAGGGTCTGGATGGTGCGGCCGATAATGACCATGTGCTGGTCCTGGTGCAGCTGGTTGGGGGCAACGACGGGCTGAATACGGTGATCCCCATCGATACCTATGGCGACTACGTCAAGGTCCGTTCCAATATCGCTATACCCGAAGACAAGATCCTGAAGCTGCCTTCCTATCTGAAAAGCGGCCTCCACCCGGCCCTGACCGGTATGCAGGGACTCTATAATAACGATCAGCTTGCTATCTTACAGGCTGTCGGCTATCCTTCACCGGATGGCTCCCATTTCCGTTCTACCGATATATGGCTTACGGGCGCCGACGCCAACCAATACCTCGATACGGGCTGGACAGGTCGTTTCCTCGGACAGACCTATACAAACTTCCCGGTAGGATATCCAAACACCATCATGCCCGATCCGCTGGCTATCCAGATCGGTTCCGTCATATCACCGGTCTTTATGTCGGCCAACGGCAACACGGCCATGGCTGTTCCTACCGACGCTGAATTTTACGATCTTATCAACGGCATCACCGAGCCGGAGCCCGATACGCCGATGGGCGACGAACTCACCTATCTGCGGGCCATCGCCCGGCAGACGGATAAATACGCCGGCGTCATCGAGGCTGCCGCAAAAAAAGTGACCCAGCAATACGGCGGATATCCTGCCAATAACGACCTGGCTGCCCAGTTGAAAACGGTGGCCCGGCTGATCGCGGGCGGACTGAAGACCCGCGTCTATATGGTGACCACCGGCGGCTTCGACACCCATGGCGGGCAGGTGGAAGACGGCGATACGACGACCGGGCACCACAGTGTTCTGCTGGGACAGCTATCAGATGCCATCGCGGCCTTTATGGCGGACTGCAAATTCCTGGGCATCAACAAACAAGTCCTTGGCATGACCTTCTCCGAGTTCGGCAGGCGCATCATCTCCAATGGCAGCCTCGGTACGGACCACGGTACGGCGCAGCCCGTATTCATTTTCGGGGACGGCGCCAAAACAGGGGTGCTTGGCAACAACACCGACCTGACCAAAATTACCGACTCGCAGGCCAACGTGCCCATGCAGTATGATTTCCGTTCGGTGTATTCCACGATACTCCGGGACTGGTTCTGCGTTGCCCCCGCAGATGTGGAGACGGTGCTGCTGAAAGATTATCAGTACCTGCCCTTTATCAAGAGCACGGCCTGTAATAACACGTATGACGACCTGAACAATATCGGCAACAGCCTGATCATAAATGAGCCCAATCCGTTCGGCTCATCCACCAGGATCATTTTCAAAACAAATGGAGGGCATACCCTTGTCCAGGTCTTCGATACCTCGGGCCGCCTGCTCCTGGTGCCGGTAGATCAGGATTATGTGCAGGGGACTTATTCCGTCACCATCGATACGGCGGCCTTTCCGGCGGGTGTGTACTATGCCCGTTTACAGAATCTGTCCGTACAACAGGTAAGGACCATGCTTAAAGTGAAACATTGATGATGCATTTTCAAATCAAGACCGGTCCATTGATAGGGCTGCTGATGCTGGCAGTCCTTCTTAAGCCCGCGGGTAATGCGCAGGCTGCGGGGAAAGACTCTGTCAACTATTCGTCCACCTGCGTCAATTCGACTATTTCTTTTGGTTCCCCCATCTTCGACAGCCTTCCTTTTCCCAGCTATATCAACTGGAATTTCGGCGACCCCGGCTCCGGCATCTTCAATGGCGCGGGTACCCAGAAGCCGCGGCACGTCTATGCTGCTCCCGGCACATATTATATCCTGCTGAAAGTGATCAACAGCGGTTCCACAGATACGGTATATGTCCGTGATTCCATCCATATCGTCAGCCCCATGACCTATGATTTCGGACCGGATATTTTCCTCTGTGAAAAGAAGGACACTTTCCTGACGGCCCCCGTAATACCGGGCGCGGTCTATACCTGGAATGACGACAGCCTTACACACAGCGATACCCTGAGGATCTCCAGATCCGGGGTGTACACGGTGAGCATCGACGGCTGCGGCGTCACCGACAGCGTTGGCGTGTTCGTCAGCACTACGCCCAAAATAGGACTGGGCAAGGACCATATTCTTTGCTCCGGAGAAATCCTGGAGCTCGATGCTACAACCCAGAACGGCCACTATGCATGGACGTTGAATGGCGCTGCGCTGCCTTCGCAGGAAGGCCAGCTGCCGGTGGTGGACCCTGGCGGCACCTATGTGGCGACCGTCACGGTGCCGGGTTGCGGGGTCTATAAAGATACGGTCAGCATTACCTTCTCCATGCCCGATGCACCCGCTTTCAGCCTGGGGCCAGATACCTTATTATGTCCAAAACAGATCTATACCCTCACCGCTACCGCGGCCGGCGCCACCGCCTACGACTGGAGCACGGACGCCACGACCAGCACGATCAATATCAGCAATGAGGGCCTCTACTGGGCCTTCGTGACGATCGGGACCTGCCAGGTGGTGGACACAGTGGAGGTGGATTACCGCGGCGATAAAAAACTGGATTTCAGGGATACGGCGATCTGCTATGGCAGCACGCTGAGCCTGGACGCCGATTTCGGAACGGGTCAGTACAACTGGCAGTCGGTGCCGCCACAGCGGGACGATCAGAACCAGACCGGTCAATCCACTTATTTTGTCTATCGCGCGGGAACCTATTCCATAACGGCCACCGTTGGCCAGTGCGTTTATACGGATACGTTGACCGTAACCTTTAACGATAGCCTGAAGCTGAAAATGAATGGCGATACGATCCTGTGCAACGGAGAAAACTACTGGCTGCAGGTCAAAGGCAATGCAAATAGCTTTATCTGGCAGGACGGTGCATCCGGATCGGCTTATGAAGTGACGAAGACGGGGACCTACACCGTCATGACGGAGAATGGCTGCGGAAAAGATACCCTGACAGCTACCGTACAGTTCGTCAGCTGCGCCTGCAATCTTATACTGCCAAATGCCTTCACCCCCGACGGGAACGGGATCAATGATAATTTCAGGCCCCTGCATGCCTGCCAGATGACGAATTTTGAGATGACTATTTTCGACCGGTATGGGAATATGGTTTTCCGTTCCCTTGACCCCGGCAAAGGCTGGGACGGGACATTCAGAGGGGTCAGGGTCCCCTCCGGCAATTTTGTCTGGATGGTCCATTATTTCAGCACCGAGACCAAATTGCCCGTCTATAAAAAAGGACAGGTCCTCGTCGTCCGTTAGTAGTGTACGCTGTTTTAAAAAATTCGCCCAACAAAAAAGGCCGTTCAACATTTACGTTGTGACGGCCTTCAATTGGTTGATAAAAATTATTTGCTTTTCTTGGACTTACTTTCTTTGGGTAAGCCATATTTGGCTATCAATGCCCGTGCCCTTTCTACCTTTTTAATGATAAAAGGCGACTTACTAAAGTCCGGTATGTTGGGATCAACAGTAATACCAGGTAAATGTTTTTTATCTGCTGTACGCATATAAATTATATTGTTTCAAATTTACGAATTTTTTTCCTTCTGATCAAGAATGCCTCATAATTCATGCCTCGCTGAAAAGGCTCCCAAAGCCCATTTAAAAGGCCATCAATTTCAAAATTTTCATTGATTTCCAGTAGATTATCGGCCATCCCCATCTGATAAAGCCGGGTTCTTGTAGGAGTGCTGCCTTCCGCTACTATCCAGGCATCGGGGTATTTATTAGTAAAGTCGAATGCAGTAAAAGCCACCGTCGCCAGGACCTTATCCCGATCACCATTATTGCTCCTGTTGGAATCATCCAACTCCTGAAACTCTTCATTCCAATCTCCAAAACCAAGATTAAAAAGGTTCCCTTCGATCCGTGAATAAATAACACCTTTTGCAATTCTCCCCCGAAGACCTTCGCTGAAGAATAAGTACGTACAATAGTCATCACTCGCAGTAACCAGATATCTCGGATATTTCATAACGGCAGGCTAAGCAAGCAAAGTTATTAGTAATTGGTTCGATTTTTTTTAAAACATTTTCATGAGAGCGTTGCATCAGAGAAATGACACTTTAGTGTCCTTTGGTTGTGATGGTTGCTTTGTAAAAACCGAAGGTTTATCTTTGAAGTGACATAAAGCTCTTTCCCTTCAATTTTTCGCGCTTTATAGGCAAATAAAAAGGCAAGGATTTTCAGTACTCTCTGAAACCCTTGCCTGCATGGAGCGGAAGACGAGGCTCGAACCCGCGACCTTCAGCTTGGGAAGCTGACGCTCTACCAACTGAGCTACTTCCGCTGGTCACGACGGCAGATCTGAATACCTGCCGTTGCGCAAAAATAGGTTTTAATTCTAATTTCCACCGATCCTTTCCCCAAGGAACTTACCAGCCAGCCAGCTTTCTTTCACCGGAACGATCCATTTTGATTCCAGCTCCGACCTGGTCAGCACCGTATTATTGAAGTAGGGGGTATTTTCATCCAGCAGCCCCGTCTCCAGCGCATGCTTTACCTGGGACAGCGGCAGCAGCTGTATTTTGTCGCCGGTGAAAAAGGCCAGCGACACCCGGTCGAACAGCGTTACATGGAATTTTTTTTCTGTCTCTTTTATCAGCCGCACCGAACTGTCGGTACTGCAACCGCTGACGCCCGTTGCCGACTCATCGGCCATCAGCACAATGAACTGGCCGAAGAACAATCCGCCAAACCCTTTTACAGGCGTTCCATGCGAATGCCATTCCTTCACGAATCCGTCCAGCATTTCCTGTATCTGCCCCGTCTCGGCCTCATCGAAAATGCGGTTGCTCTGATAGATCCACACCCGCGAATCACCGGCAAAACCAGCCGGGATCAATTTTTTATAATCGTTGTTCATAACGTTCAATTTTTATGCTCACGCTGCAAATCCAGGCCGCAGTCTCACCAGCACAGTTTCCGCGCGGAGCGGCCCACAAATTTACGCAATTGACGCCGCAATCAGCTCGGCGACATCCATGACCTTTACCTGGTCCTCTTTTTCACCATGTTTTACCCCATCCGTCAGCATGGTATTGCAGAACGGACAAGCGGAGGCGATGATGCTGGCTCCCGTCCCGATGGCTTCGGCGCTTCTCTCGAAATTTACCCGGGTCGTTCCTTTTTCTTCTTCCTTGAACATCTGGGCGCCCCCGGCCCCGCAACACAATCCCTTGCTGCGGCATCGTTTCATTTCGATCAGCTCCGCATCCAGCACTTCCAGCACTTTCCGCGGTGCCTCATAGATATGATTGGCGCGTCCAAGGTAACAGCTGTCATGATACGTTATCCGTTTGCCCTTAAAGGCGCCGCCTTCCTTCAGGATTATTTTTCCTCCGTCGATCAGCTGCTGCAGCAGCACGGTGTGATGGATCACTTCATAATGACCGCCCAGCTCGGGATATTCGTTTGCCAGCGTGTTGAAACAATGCGGACAGGTCGTGACGATCTTTTTGACGCCATAATTATTCAGCAGCTGAATGTTCTGGTACGCCATCATCTGGAACATGAACTCATTGCCCGCCCTGCGCACCGGATCGCCATTGCACATTTCCTCCTTTCCGAGAATGGCATATTTAATACCCACCTTATCCAGTATCAGGGCAAAGGCCCTCGTGATCTTCTGCGCCCGCTGATCGAAGCTCCCCGCACATCCTACCCAGAATAACAGTTCGGGCGTTTCCCCTTTGGCAGCCATTTCAGCCATTGTTGGTACCTGCATGAAGGATTATTTTACCGTAAACCTACAATAAATGGTAACTTTATTGCAGAAAATTTTTTAAAACTATGCCGACAGAGGACATGCTGCTGATAAAGAATTATGACCTCTGGTGTCAATTGTCCGATGATGAATATAAGGATCTCAAAGTGGAGCACCGGGTGATCGAAGTCCCCAAAGGGGAGTATATCTATTTTGAGGCCTATAATCACAACAAGGTCTATTTTGTAAAGGAAGGAACGATCAAGATCGGCTTCATCGATAACGATGGCAACGAAAAGATCAAGGAGATCATCCAGAAAGGCGAGCTCTTCGGACAGTTCAGCCTTGAAAAGAACAACCTTCACGGCGAATTCGCAAGGGCCTATAAGAATGATGTCAGCATCTGCGCCTTTACGATCGATGATTTTGAAAAACTACTGAAGAACAGGCCTGACCTGGCCCTGCGGTACAGCAAACAGGTCGGCGCAAAGTTGCGGAATATCGAGAACCGTCTCCTCAACCTGCTCAACAAGGATGTAAAAACAAGGCTGATCCATTTTCTCTGGCAGCTCGTGGAGCAGAACCTTGGCGAGACTACGGCCGAGGGCTTCTGTATGCCTAATTTCCTCACGCATGAAGACATCGCCAGCCTTATCGGCAGCAGCCGCCAGACCGTGACGACCATGATCAACGAGCTGGAGACCGAAGGCATCCTGTCGTATAACCGGCAGGAGATCTGTTTCCTTGATGTTAAAAAATTGCAAAAGCTGGTGAATGTCAATTGACCGGAGCTATTTTTTTCCATCTTACAAAACTGGGGATTAAATTTGACGGGGATTCCCGGACTAAACCAGTTATGACCATTATGCGATCAATTCTTTGTTTTGTGCTGATCCAGTTTGCAGGATTCATTTGTTTTGCACAGCAATCGGCTCAGACCACGACGGCGGCTTCCGTTGCGAGCGCGCCGCAATATACTCCGACAGATCAGGGCTCGTCCGTCACCTTCAAGATTAAAAACTTAGGATTTAATGTAGAAGGCTCGTTTACCGGTCTGAAAGGAAAGATCAGCTTTGACCCGGAACATCCCACCGAAGCCAGTTTCGACGTCACGGTGGATGCTGCAAAGATCAATACGGACAACGAAATGCGCGACGAGCATCTGAGGAAGGAAAGTTATTTCGATGTTCAAAACTATCCGGTCATCCGGTTCGTATCTACCGGCATCCAGACATCCGGTAAGAAAGAAAATTTCGTCATGTCCGGGAAGCTGACCATCAGGGACCATACAAAAGATATCTCGTTCCCTTTCATCGCCACCCCACTGGGGAACGACTATATTTTCAGCGGAGCATTTACGATAAACCGTAAAGATTTCGGGATAGGGGGCACCAGTACCATTTCAAGCACGTTGGATCTCTCTTTAACGGTTTTGGCCAAGAAACAATAAAAAATAGGATACCCCGCATCGGATCTAACCCTCGGCCCATTTATCCCGGTCCTCCGGGCTGAATTTCCAGGGGGCGAAATTATTTTCTACATTGCTGAACAGGTTGTTCCATTCCTGCGGGGCATTACTGTCCTCCATGACCAGCGCACGCCGCATTTCCATGATGATCTCCAGGGGACTGATGCTGACGGGACATTCCTCCACGCAGGCATTGCAGGTGGTACAGGCCCTCAGCTCTTCTACGCTTATATAGCTCAGTAAGGATTTGCCATCGTCCCTGAATTCACCGTTGGCACGGATATTCCTGCCCACCTCTTCCGTCCGGTCGCGGGTGGCCATCATGATCTTCCTTGGGGACAGAAGCTTTCCCGTCAGGTTGGCGGGACAGGCCGCGCTGCAACGCCCGCATTCGGTGCAGGAGTAGGCATCCAGCAGATTCCTCCAGCTCAGATCGGATACATCCTTCGCGCCGAATTTAGGAGCAGGAGCGCCGTCTACGGCAGCAGGCGCGGTTTCGGGCTGCATGGCATACAGTACTTCGTTCTGCACGACCGGCATATTGCGCAGCTTCCCTTCGGGCGCCAGCCGCGCGTAGTACGCATTGGGGAAGGCCAGCAGGATGTGCAGATGCTTGGAGTAGGGGAGATAGTTGAGAAAGGCCAGGATACCGAGGATATGCAGCCACCAGCAGCCCCTTTCCAGTCCCGCCAGGGAAGAGCTGCTCAGGCCGTTCAGCAGGGGATGCAGCCATCGGCTGGCGGCAAAATCGCCGGTGATATGCTCCGCATAATGGCCATACCCACGGGATTGCAGGATCGTGTCCGCCGCATTCATGGTGAGGAACAGGGTCATCAGAACGATCTCGGTAAGCAGGATATAATTGGCGTCGCTGCGTGGCCAGCCATCGAGGTCATGGCTGATGAACCGTCTGAGCTTAAGGATATTCCTTCGGCAGAGAAAGAGGACGCAGACGGCAAATACCCCCACGGCAAGGAACTCGAACCCATTGATAAGGACAGGGTAGAGGCCGCCAAGCGGTGCGGCGAACAGACGGTGTGTTCCGAAAATGCCATCCAGGACTATTTCCAGCACTTCGAGGTTGATGATGATAAATCCGGCATAGATCACGAAATGCATAAGCGCCACCAGAGGGTTCCGGAACATCTTCTTCTGTCCGAAAGCCAGCAGCAATACATTCTTCCACCGCCGCGCCGGATCGTCATGATAGGCCTCTTCGCTTCCCAGCAGGATATTCCGGCGGATCTGCCGCAGGTTTTTACCGAACCACCAGATGGCGAAGCCGGCTGCCAGGATGAACAGGATCTGGAAAAGAAGGGGCATATCAACGAATTTATTGAGACAACTAAGTTAAGTGATTTGCAGAGATTGCTTTAATTTGTGTACTGATGAAAAATTATATTCTCACGGAACAGGTTGCCGAAAAGAAACTTAGGCGGATGGCCTACGAAATACTGGAAAACAATTCCGGCGTGCAGCAGCTGATCCTCGCGGGCATACGCGAAAGCGGCAGCGTCATCGCAAGGAATATCCAGCGGCTGCTCCTGGAGATCGCCGGCGACCAGTTGTCGACGGAGCTGATCACGATCACCCTCGACAAAAAATCTCCCCGCGAAGTCACCCTCAGCAAGTCCCTTTCCTTCGATGATAAGGTGATCATCGTCGTGGACGATGTCGCCAACAGCGGCAAGACCCTTCTTTATGCCATGAGACCATTCCTTGATTTTCATCCCCAGAAGATCGAGGCGCTGGTGCTGGTGGAACGCACCCATAAGGCCTTCCCCGTCGAGCCGGATTATAAAGGCCTTTCGCTTGCGACCACCCTGCAGGAGCATATTTATGTCGAGGTGGAGGGCGACCGGGTAATCGGCGCCTGGCTCGAATAATATTCCTATTACTGATCGCTAAGTGTAAATCCCTAAAGACTTGATTCAGATGTAATAAGACTTATTCTCCTCCGTTTGAGGTAGAAGTACCTTAACACACATGATCAAGGCCCCCATACCCAACGACGAGACCATCCGTTTGCAGCATTTACATGAATACGGAATACTCGATACCCCCGAAGAAGAGGATTTTACCGAGATCGTCCGGCTGGCATCGAAAATATGCCATGTCCCCATCTCGCTGATCACGCTGGTGGATGCCGAAAGGCAATGGTTCAAGGCGAAGATCGGACTGGATCTCTCCTGGACCCCGCGCGATGTTTCTTTCTGCGGCCATGCCATACTGAACGGCGAGATCTTTATCGTCCCCGACGCCACGAAGGACAAGCGTTTTGCCGGCAATCCCCTCGTCACGGGTCACCCCGAAATACGTTTCTATGCCGGAGTTCCGCTGATCTCGCCAAAAGGGGGAAGGTTGGGCGCCCTTTGTCTGATGGACCGGGAACCCCATGATCTGCCCGCTGAGCAGCGCGAACTGCTGATCGTCCTGGGCAAACAGGTCGTCCGGCTGATGGAGCTCCGGAAAAATAACCGGGACCTGAAGACGGTTTCCTCGCTGGAAACGGCCCAGCGCAAAGAGCTGGAAAGGATCGCGGAGATGCAGAAAAGGATCATCGCCATCCTCGCCCATGATATCCGCAGCCCGCTCAGCTCCCTGAAGAGCATGCTGCAGCTGATCCCCGAATCCCAGGGACCGCTCTCTGCACAGGGTAGTCTCGTGGAAATGGCCGGTGGCCAGCTAAGCGCCACCCTCGGCCTGCTCGACAACATCGTCGAATGGGGTCAGCTGGAACTGAAGGGAGAAGACCCGGAATACCGGGAATTCGTGCTGCACGAGACGGTGCGGCAGCTGTTCCTCGAACAGGAGGCGCAGGCCTCCCTCAAGGGCCTCTCGCTGAAAAACCGCATTGCAGAGGACCTCAGGCTCGTGTCGGACGACAACAGGGTCCGGTTCATCCTCCGCAACCTCCTGACCAACGCCGTCAAATTCACAAAATCGGGCTCTGTCACCGTAGATGCGGTGCTTTCGTCCAGCACCGTGATCATAAGCGTCGAAGATACCGGCATCGGCATGCCTGCCGCCATTCTGGACCAGCTCTTCCATGGTCGTAAAAGGATCGCCCGCAAAGGCACCAACAACGAGTCCGGCTCCGGACTCGGTCTTTCCCTGGTAAAGGAATTCATCGGAAAAATGAATGGCAAGATCATCGCCGAGAGCGAGCCTGGAAAGGGCTGCTCCATTTCATTTACCCTGCCCCGTTTCCGGTAAATTTCTATCCACATTTGTGGGAAAACTATTCTGTTAAAAAAGACCGGCTGACTCAGGTTTTCACCCTCAAAAAAAGTAGATTTGCAATCCTTCCCAAAAGGGCGGGATCATGCATTTAAATCGTTGCCAAAATTGAGTATGGAAGACAACAGTACGCCATCGGAAACCCAGGACAATAACCGCATTGTTCCGGTGAATATCGAGGAGCAGATGAAGACGGCCTATATCGATTATTCTATGTCCGTGATCGTCGGGCGGGCATTGCCAGATGTCAGGGATGGCCTGAAGCCCGTTCATCGCCGCGTTCTTTACGGGATGAAAGAATTGGGTAACGCCAGCAACAAACCATATAAGAAAGCTGCCCGTATCGTCGGGGAAGTGATGGGCAAGTACCATCCCCACGGCGACAAATCGATCTACGACACCATGGTGCGTATGGCCCAGGACTGGAGCATGCGCTATCTGCTCGTGGACGGCCAGGGTAATTTCGGCAGCCAGGACGGGGATGGCCCCGCCGCCATGCGGTACACCGAAGCAAGACTTCACCGTCTCGCCGAGAGCATGCTGGAAGATATCGAGAAGGACACCGTGGACTTCCAGCCGAACTTCGACGATTCCCTTACCGAGCCTACCGTATTGCCCAGCCGCATCCCGCAGCTGCTGCTCAACGGGTCCAGCGGCATTGCCGTGGGAATGGCCACCAATATGATGCCGCACAACCTCTCCGAGGTCATCGACGGCTGCATAGCCTATATCGAAAAACGCGACATCACCATCGAAGAATTACTGCAATATGTAAAGGCGCCCGATTTCCCGACCGGCGGCATCATCTATGGCATGGAAGGTGTCAAGGCCGCTATGCATTTCGGAAGGGGCAGGGTAGTGCTCCGCGGTAAAGTGCGGATAGACGTCAAGGCCAGCGGGAGAGAGCAGATCGTCATCACGGAAGTGCCTTACCAGGTCAACCGGGACGCGCTCTGCGACCGCATCGGCCAGCTTGTGAACGAAAAAGTCGTGGAAGGCATCGCCCATGTCAACAATGAATCCAACAACAAAGAAGGAACCCGCGTGGTCATCGACCTGAAAAGGGACGCCATGGCCACCGTTGTCGTCAACCAACTGTATAAACACACCGAACTGCAGACCTCCTATGGCATCAACAACGTTGCCCTCGTAAAAGGCAGGCCCCGTACACTCAACATACGGGAAATGATCACTGAATTTGTGGAATTCCGTCATGAAGTGATCGTGCGCCGGACCCGCTTCGAGCTGAAAGAGGCAGAAAAGAAGGCGCATATCCTGCAAGGCTTTCTCATCGCGCTGGACCATCTCGACGAGGTCATCTCCCTGATCCGGGCATCCGCTACGCCAGATGTGGCCAGAGAAAGTCTCGTCAACGCGGGCTGGGGACTGGACGATATCCAGGCCAAGGCCATCCTCGAACTGCGCCTTCAGCGCCTTACGGGAATGGAAAGAGATAAGATCCGTGCCGAATTCGACGAGCTGATGAAACTGATCGCCTTCCTGAAAGATCTGCTGGGAGACGAGGTCAAACGCTATGAGCTGATCAAAAAAGAATTACTTGAAGTAAAAGATAAGTTCGGGGACGCCCGCAAGACCGAGATTACCTACCTCGATGACGAAGTACAGATCAAGGACCTTATCCGGGAAGAGGATGTGGTGATCACCATCTCGCATCTGGGATATATCAAACGCACCTCTGCCACGGAATACCGGCAGCAGCGCCGCGGCGGCAGGGGAGCCATCGGGGGCAGGACCCGGGAAGAGGATTATATAGAGCACCTGTTCGTGGCCTCCACGCACCATACGATGCTGTTCTTTACGGAAAAAGGAAGATGCTACTGGCTCAACGTGTATGAGATCCCGGAAGGGGACAAGGGCAGCAAGGGCCGCGCTATACAGAACCTCATCCAGATCCCGCCCGACGATAAGATCAGGGCCATCGTGGATGTAAAGGACCTGAAAGACGAAGCATTCGTACAGTCTCACCATATCGTCCTGTGCACCATGCAGGGCGTCATCAAAAAAACCTCCCTCCAGGATTTCAGCCGTCCCCGTCTGACCGGCGTGATCGCCATCACGGTTATCGAAGGCGACCGGCTGCTGGAAGCCAGGCTTACGGATGGGAATTCGGAGATCCTGATGGCAGTCCGGAGCGGGCGCGCCATCCGTTTCGAAGAAGAGAAAGTACGCCCCACCGGCCGCGGAGCCATCGGCGTTGGCGGTATCGAAGTGGACGATGCTACCGATGAAGTGATTGGCATGATCTGTGTCAATAAGGATGACAAAACCCGGACCGTGCTGGTGGTCAGCGAAAAAGGCTATGGGAAAAGGACTTCGATCAACGAATACCGTATCACCAACAGAGGTGGCAAAGGAGTCAAGACGATCAGCGTAACGGATAAGACGGGCAGACTGGTGGGCATTCTCGATGTAACGGAACAGGAAGACCTTATGATCACCTGTAAGAGCGGGGTGACCATCCGGATGCCGATCAGCGGCATCAGCAACCAGGGAAGGGCAACTCAGGGCGTGAAGCTCATCCGCCTCGATGAGAACGACGAGATCGCGGCGATCACCAAGCTCGACAAGCTGGAAGAAGAAAATGGCAATGGCGCCCACCTGGCTGGAGCCGGCGGGATCCTTCCGGAAGGCCCCGATGGGATCTTGCTGGAAGGCATCGGTGGAATGGCGCCGGGCACCGGGAGCGCGGATATCGATGACGCCGGACCGGAATTAAATGCTCCGGATGATTTGTCTGATAATCAATAAGTATATTCGTATATCTAAAAAATAAACATTCATATGAACGTGATTACACGATTCTTCCTGATCGGATTGCTTGCTGTCTCGGGAACAGGCTTGCTTGCACAAAACCTGGATAAGGTAAAAGAATATCTGAAAGCGAATAAACTGCCCGAAGCAAAGGCAGAGATCGACAAGTTCCTCGCCATCGATAAGAACCAGAAGAACGGGGAAGCCTGGTACAACAAGCTGAAGGTCTACAATGCCATCGCTGCAAACGATCAGTTGAAGGCGCAATACCCCGATGCACGCCGGGAGGCCTTCGAAGCCCTGAAGAAATATACCGAGGTCGACGATAAGAAATTATTGTTCTTACAGATAGACGCCTACAAACCCGTAAACGAGATCTACCAGGGATTCTTCCAGCAGGGCGCCAACGATTACAATGCCGCAAAATATCCCGACGCACTGGCTAACTTCAGCGGCGCGCTGGAGACCAGCGGCTTTATGAACGCAAAAGGATGGACAACGCTCCGCATCGATACCACCTCCACGTTATATGCCGGTATCTCAGCCGAAAAAGCGGGCAGGAAGGACACTGCGGCCATCTACTATGGCAAGCTCGCGGATTCGGGCATCGTCTTTATCAATGGCTCCAACATGGTGGAGATCTACAAATGGCTCGTAGATCATTACAACCAGAAAAAGGACGAGGCCAATACCAGCAAATACCTGGAGATGGGAAAAAAGAGATTCCCGGATGATCTGTTCTGGTATACGCTCGAACTGGACAACCTCAGGGAAAAGGGCAACAAGACAGTCCTGTTCGCCAAATATGACGAGGTCGTGAACCATTTCAACAAGAACCATCTTTTCTATTTCAACTATGGCCTCGAGCTTTACCAGTATGCTTCCGATACCAGCTCCGGTCATCGCCCGGCCAACTATGATACGCTGATCGCAAAGGCGCAGGAGAACCTGAAGAAATGCCTCGAGCTGCAGCCGGATTATCCGCAGGCGGCGCTCGTGCTCGGACAGATCTCTTATAATGCCGGTGTTGACCTGCAGGGCCAGACCAAGACGGTACCTGGTAAGACGCCCGCAGACATCAAGAAAAGGGCCGATATGCGGATCGCGGCACAAAAGAAATTCGATGAGGCCATCCCTTATTTCGAAAAAGTCGACCAGGACCTCGGCAGCAAAGGCAAGCTGAAAATGGATGAGAAGACAAGCCTCAAAGATGCCTACGACCTGCTGATCACTATTTACGAACAAAAGAAGATCCAGGATAAGATCGATTCCTATACCGCGAAATTCAACAACGTGGACAAGGCGCATTGATCTTTCTTTCATATTGCAAAAGCCCCCCAGGTTTAAATTTGGGGGGCTTTTGCTTTTCACTACATTTATAAAAAGAAGCATACGATGATTGCCTGCAAACTCATTCCCCGGGATCTCCGCCCCGTATCCATTTTCCTGCTACGCATCCTCGTCCTGACCGTTTTGTTGGCCTCCACCGTTTCCAGTGCGGCCCTTGCCCAAAAAAGAATCGATCTGGCTTCTCCCGATGGTAATATCCGGTTCTCCTTCAGACTTACCGACAGCCTTCCCTGTTACAGCGTTGCTTATAAAGGGAAGCAGCTCCTCGACCCTTCGCCGCTCAGCCTTTCATTTGAGGGTGCGGAGCCTTTCGGCAGAGGGCTTGCCGCCCCTTCGCCCCGTTTCAGCGAAGGCGAGGATAAGTATGAACTGGTGGTCGGAAAGACGAGCTCGGTGCATGACCACTACCGGCAGGTGGAAATACCGCTGCTGGAACGTCGTGGCGCCGGCAGGCGGATCGACCTCATCGTAAGGGTATTCAACGACGGCCTTGCATTCCGTTATGAATTTCCCAGCCAGAACGGCTGGAGCTCGTATCTCCTGACGGATGAGAACACCTGCTTTCGTTTCAGCGGTGATCCCATAGCGCTGGCTTCCTTCCTGCCCGGCTTCACTACCTCTCACGAAGGACGTTACACGAGGCTTCCGGCCAGCCGGGTAAAAGAAGATACCCTGATGGATATGCCCGTCCTCTTTGAATTTCCAGATAAGATCTACGTGGCGGTCACCGAGGCGGAACTGGTCGATTATGCCGGTATGTATCTTGTCAAGCATGACGGTATATTTAAAAGCTGTCTGTCCCCTCTGCCCGCAGCCCTGCACCCCTCATCCGGCCCCCAGTCCGCGCTCCCGGCAGATAAGGGACTCAATGCACGCCAGCGCCTTACACCCGGACAGG
This sequence comes from Puia sp., assembly GCA_035317125.1. Lineage (GTDB taxonomy): Bacteria > Bacteroidota > Bacteroidia > Chitinophagales > Chitinophagaceae > Puia. The sequence continues at coordinate 8,862 of DATHHO010000039.1, read as the reverse complement.
GCCTCGCAAAAGTAAAGGCCATCCTTCCGCACCGGACACCCTGGCGGGTACTGATGATCAGCGACCGGCCGGGAGCCCTGCTCGAATCGAATATCCTCACCAGCCTGAACGAACCATCCCGGATCGGAGATCATGCCTGGCTCAAGCCCGGCAAGACGGATTTTCACTGGTGGAACGGCGATATCGTTCCCGATACGACCTTCCCGCCAGGCATCAATTTCGAGACGGACAAATACTATATCGATTTCTGCGCGGCCAATAAGCTGGATTATCATACCGTGATCGGGTACGGCGGTGTGGCCTGGTACACAAATGATGGAGACAGTTATAGCCCCGGCCCACATTCGGATGTAACGGTTCCCTTGCCCAGCCTCGACATGCAGCGGATCTGCGATTATGCGGAAACGAAAGGGGTGGGGATCAGGGTATGGGTGAACTGGGAAGTACTGTACCGGCAGCTGGACAAGGCCTTTGACCAGTTCGAAAAATGGGGCGTCAAAGGCATGATGGTGGATTTCATGGACCGCGATGACCAGGAAATGGTGAACATCCAGATAGAAATATTGCAGAAGGCGGCGGCGCATCATCTGCATATCCAGTTTCATGGCGCCTACAAACCCACCGGACTGAGCCGCACTTATCCCAACGAGCTGACCCGGGAAGGCACCCTCAACTACGAGAACGATAAATGGGACAATCCGATCACACCGGACGATGATATGAATATCCTTTTCACCAGGCTGCTGGCGGGCGCGACCGATTACCATCTCGGCGGGTTCAGGGCGGTGCCGGCTTCTCGATACAGACCTCAGTACACCAGACCGCTGGTGCTTGGCACACGTTGCCACATGCTGGCGATGTATGTGATCTTGGAAAACTATCTCGCGATGGTCTGCGATTATCCCGCGGCCTATGAGGGACAGCCAGGATTTGATTTTCTGAAGGAAGTGCCGACCGTATGGGACGAAACGCGCGTGATCGGAGCGGACCCCGGCAACTGGATCACCATCGCCAGGCGAAAAGGCGGGGATTGGTTTGTAGGCAGCATCAGCAATGGCAAGGCACGCGAGATAAAACTTCCGCTGAACTTCCTTCCGGCAGGTACCTATACGGCTGATTCCTGGAGCGATGCACCCGATGCCGCTGAACAACCGGATCACCTTACCCTTGCAACCGGAAGTCCGGTGCGAAGCCAGGACACGCTGACGATCCGGCTTGCTCCCGGAGGCGGACAGGTGATGCGGATAAAGAAATTAAATTTTTAACTTCCCCTTTCTCAGCGCGTACTTATAGAAATCCTCAACCTTGGTCCTTGCCCAGGGTGTCTTCCGTAAAAATTTCAGACTGGACTGTACGGAAGGATTGCTGGTGAAGCAATTGATCCGGATATTTTCTCCCAGCTGCTCCCATCCATAGGAGGCAACGAGCTGGTTGATGATGGTTTCAAGCGTTATCCCGTGAAGAGGATCATTGGAGGGATTCTTACTCTGCATTCAGCTTCATTTTGGGATCAAATGTAAATATTATAATTTATACCTTTAGTGAAAAGGGTGCTGTTTCGTATTGCGCCTACAACAATGAATCCTTCAAAAAAAGCATACTGGATCTGTCAGCTATCGGGCTGGACCCTCTATTCCTGCTTCCATTTTTATATCAACAGCGTCGGGTATATCGACAGCTTCTATAAGGCCTTCCTGTATTGCTTTCTGCTGATCGTTGCTGGTGTCACGCTCACCTTCCTCTACAGGATCGTAGGTCTTCGTCTGGGCTGGCTGAATCTGCCGCTCAAAAACCTCCTGCCGAGGGTGTTGCTGGCCGTGATGATCATGGCTTTTATCATGAGCTGGGTGCATCTTCGTATCGAGCTCCTTACCTTTCCGCAATTTGTACAGGACATCACGGCGATCCTGCTGATCAGGACCATCGGGGCCTGGCTGGAAGTATTTATCATCTATACTTTTATTTATCATCTCTATATCTATTACCGGAGGTCGATAAAGGCCGAAAAGGCCAGAGCCGATGCAGAGCTGAACATCCTGAGATCGCAGATCCATCCGCATTTTTATTTCAACACGCTCAATAATTTATATGGGCTCGCCCTGCAAAGATCGCCCCGGACAGAGGAGGCCATTCTCCTGCTCTCCAATATTATGGAGTATGTGATCTATGATTGCCGTTCCGATAAAGTAGCTTTGCAGAAAGAGATCCATTTTATTGAAAGTTATATCGAACTGGAAAAGCTGCGGATAGAGGCTGAGGAAAGAATAACCATTTCCACCGGGATCTCCGGACAGGACGAGGATCTGCCGATAGCGCCGCTGTTGCTGATCCCTTTTGTGGAGAACGCGTTCAAACATGGCGGGCCGGAAAGACCGGGAGAAGGGGAACGGATCCGGATCAGGGCAGTTGTAAAAGACCGTCATTTTGTTTTCGAGGTCATAAACCAGGTTGGCAAAACGCCAGGCGACCATATCGGTAAAGCATCCGCGGCGGCAGGGGTGGGGCTGGAAAATGTCAGGAAAAGACTGGATCATCTTTATCCGGGGAAATACCGGTTGCAGGCAGGCCCGCAGGCTGGCGAATATGTTGTAAAATTATCCATCGTTTTATAGATGACCCTGAGATGTATGATAGTGGAAGATGAGCCCATCGGAAGAAATATCCTCCAGGGCTATGTTCAGCGGGATTCCCGGCTGGTGCTGGCTGGCTCGTACCGGACGGCGCTGGATGCCTTGCCGCAGATCAGAGAAATGGGGACCGACCTGCTGTTCCTTGACATCCAGATGCCTGAACTTTCAGGCATTGAATTGCTGAAGTCTCTTTCCCCCGCGCCCATGGTGATCTTTACCACCGCCTTCCGCGAATTCGCCCTCGATGCGTTCGAGCTGAATGCGGTCGATTATTTATTGAAGCCATTTCCATTCGAACGGTTTCTCCTCGCCGTGAACAAGGCTGCCGAACTTTCGGGTCATCTGTCCGCCGGGCTACCCCTTGATGAGGACGCACCATTTTTCCTTCGGGATGGGGTAAAGCTGGTCCAGCTTCGTCTGGGGGACATCCTCTATGCAGAGGCCCTGCGCGAATATGTAAAAATAGTTACGGCGACAAAGACCTGGCTGGTGCATCAATCGATGAAGAGCCTCGAAGAAAAGCTGCCCGCCGCCCTTTTTGTACGCATTCATAAATCGTATATCGTTGCCATCCGCAAGATCTCATCCATTGAAGGAGGCACAGTGCTTATCGGAAAAGTTTCGCTGCCGATCAGCCGCCGTGACAAAAGCGAGGTCCTCGACAAGATCACCAAAGGCCGCTTCATCGGATAGGCACAGCCGTCACGCCCCTTCCTGTCCTTGCAACGGTCCGCTCCTCCAATGCCCCGCGGCTCCCTTCCATTTGTGCCCTTTTTCCGGCAGATGGTAGATTAGTTTTGCATCCGGCTGCCCTGCGATCTACCTTGAGGCAAAATAACAGGATATGAAAAATCTGTTTTCCCATTCTGCCCGTACAAGCCTGCGGCTCTTCGTTTCATACAGGAGCCTGCCGCTCGTACTGATCCCCATGATCTTTGCAGCCTGCAATTCCGCCGGGTCCACGGGAACCGCTGTCACGGCCAATCTCCTGCTGAGCCCCAGGGATCCATCATCGGATCCGGCAGGCTCACCTGATAAAAGCGTATCCGGCCGGCGTCTTCTGCAGCTCGAAAATCTCCATGAGCTCAGGGCCTCACACAGCGCTACCTTATTACCGGATGGCAAAGTATTGATCGCTGCCGGGTTCCGAAAGGGTCCGGACACCTATAGTCAGTTGTACAGCCGCACGGCCGAACTCTACGATCCGGCGAAACGGACTTTCACCTATACCGGCAGCATGCAGGTGGCCCGGTGTGGCCAGACCGCTACCTTGCTTGCCGGAGGAAAAGAAGTACTGATCACCGGCGGCAACAACGATCAGCCGGGATTGTCTTCCGCCGAGCTTTATGATATAAAGACAGGGGAGTGGACACAGCTGCCGGATATGCTGGCTGGCCGTGAAGGTCACCAGGCCATGCTGCTGAAGAATGGAAAGGTCCTTATCATGGGAGGTACGCATGATCCCCAGCTCTTCGCGGAACTGTTCGATCCCGTGACCCGGAAGTTTGAAAAAACAGGAATGCCTCCATTTGATCTGGGCAGCGCGAGCGCCGTCTCCCTCGCCGACGGCCGGATCCTGGTGGCCGGAGGATTGCAGAGCCACCAGCCGACACAGTTCGCCATGATCTGCGATCCGCTTGGCAACCGGTTTACGCGCGTAGGCAACATGAGCTCGGTGAGGTATAAATGCGGAGCGGCCCTTTTGTCGGACGGAAGGGTCATGATCATCGGAGGATCGGACAACAGGGACTGGAAAGGGAAATACAGCAGCACGGAAGTATTCGACCCGCATTCCAATACTTTTTCCAGAGGGCCCGAGATGAATTTTCAGCGGTTCAAGCTCGGTCATGCGATCGTTACCCTCAAGAACGGAAAGGTCCTCGTGGCGGGTGGAGACAGACATATCGAGCAGTATGATCCGGTCACGTCAACATTCACGGTCGTCGCCGCCCTCGATCAGCCCTATTATTTTTCTTCTGCTACGCTGCTGACGGATGGAACGGTGCTGATGGCGGGAGGATATGGCAATGATGCCCAGCCTACAAGCAAGAACTGGCTGTATCAGCCGGGGAGATAGGAGGTGGGCCGCGGAATACGTGGCCGCCTGGCTTCGGTGTAGTAAAGGGCTACTGTTTGAGCATCCGGTCCGGGCTAGCGTTTGATCATCCGGTCCTTTAGAATGGCCTTCATGGCTGCGTCATAGGCGTTCTGACTGATCGTGATCTTCGCGGTTCCGAGGTCGATCTCATTTCCCTGGATGCTTCTGACTTTGGACAGGTTCACGATGGAAGATTTATGCACCTTTACAAAACGCTCTGCCGGCAATTGTTCATGGATCCCTTTCAGGGTATGGTAAACGATCATTTTGCCATTGCTGGTATGGAGCACAACATAGTTAAGCATGGCTTCGACATGGATAAGGTCATCATAGAAGATCTTTTCGATCCTGCCTTCTCTCTTTACAAAAAAATAATTGTCCTCGGCCTTTCCGTCGCCTGTCTTTGTATTTTTCAGGTCCTGATAATCTTTTGCCTTGTTGCAGGCTTTCAGGAAACGTTCGAAGGAGAAGGGTTTTACCAGGTAATCGAGGACATCCAGCTCGAATCCGTCCTTGGCATATTCTGCATAGGCCGTTGTCATGATGACCATCGGTAAGGAGGTAGCGGTACGTAAAAGCTCTATGCCGCTTAATTTGGGCATATTGATATCGAGGAACATCAGATCGACGGATTCGCTGTTCAGCAGGCTGTTGGCTTTGAGCGCATTTTCACAGCTGCCAACCAGTTCGAGGAAATCGATGTCGGCGATATATTCCTGCAGCAGCTTACGCGCTACGGGTTCATCGTCTGCCAGAATACACCTGAGTTTCATGAGTTAATTTCGTTTTTTTAGTGGTCGCATGGATCTTGCGGTTCATACCTTGATTTTTAACGTTACCAGGTAAGACCGATCCGCATCGTGTGTATGCAGCTCGTATTTTCCCGGGTATAATAATTCCAGTCTCCGTTTTACATTGGCAATCCCTATGCCGTGGTGTATTCCCGGGCTGCTATGGTTCTTTTCCTTGGTGTTGAAGGTTTCGAACAGCAGCAGATCGTCCTCCTTGTCCATGCAGATCTCGACCTTGTTCTCTTCCGCCTCGTTATTGCTGGCATATTTGAATGCATTTTCAATAAAGGCGATGAACAGCATGGGAGCTATGGTAAATCCTTTGACCCCATCCCGGATGGTCAGTTTGACAATAAGGTCTTCCTCCATCCTTGTTTGCTGAAGGGCGACATAATTCCGGATATAGCTGATCTCTTTATCGATGTTTATACGTTCGGTACTGCATTCATAGAGCTGATAACGCAGCATTTCCGAGAAGGTGAGCAGCATATGCCTCGCCGTTGGGTTGGTCTTATCGATCTGGCCATATATGGAATTGATGGAGTTGAACAGGAAATGAGGGTTGAACTGCGCTTTCAGAAAGTCCAGCTCGTTCTTTGTTTTCTCTTTTTCCAGGGCATCGACATATTTCCGGAACTGCATTTTTTCGATCATCAGCCGGACGGCCAGGATGGAAATTACCCAGGCCGAGATATTAAGGAGTGAATTGGCAAATACTATTCTGAAAACGGGCTGAGGTTTTCCCGGTATAAAAAAGTGAGCGCTCATATACATAGCCAGAAGGGTCCGGAGGATAGCCGCTGCTAAGATCCCGCTCAGCAGACATACGCCAAAGGCGAAATATTTCTTCCGGTGCAACAGCTTAGGGATAGTAAAATATACATTAAAGTAATAGTTGGCTGCAATAAACAGAAGATAGCAAAATTCAACGGTGAGCGTCCTGCTGAGGGTCAGGGCATGGTTCTGGAATATCGTTATCCAGAACAAGTATAATCCAGCCCATATGGCGATATGTATCCACAAGCGATACCTGTTCATGCTCTCGGTTTGATTATTGTTTGAACATAAAAGTAAAATAAAATCCAGTCAGAGGCTGGATTTTTACATGAACGCCCGGAAATCCTTGATTATAGGGGAGGGGGGAGTTAATCAAGGATTTGAACGACTTGATGTAAAACATTTCAGCCGGCGTCACGGATTGTGTTTTTTTGTTCCCGATCAGTTGATCTATTCATTTATTAAATAAAAAATATGAAAAAAGAAGAGTTCCAGTCCAATATCGAAAGTGAGGACGGCATCGACCGCAAAGGATTTATAAACTGTATGGCCTGGGCAGGTACCGGGGTACTGTGGATGATGAGCGGAGGTATCATGAAATCCTTTGGGATGAGCCAGATCATCGACCGGAGTACCGGAGGGATTAAAAAAGGGGTGATCATACCCGCATCGGATTTCAGTTTTGTCCAGATCAGCGATAGCCATATCGGCTTCACCAAGCCTGCGAATCCGGATGTCGTTGGAACGCTTCAGGCTGCCATTTCCAAGATAAATGCGATGCCGGTGGCCCCGTCGTTTGTTTTGCATACCGGAGATCTTTCACATCTGGCCCAGGCCGATGAATTCGATACGCTGGACCAGGCATTGAAATCGGTAAAGACCGAAAAGATCTTCTATGTGCCAGGGGAACATGACGTGTTGGGCGGAGGAAAGCTGTATCTGGACCGGTATGGCAAGGGGACAAAAGGGAATGGCTGGTATAGCTTCGATTCGAAAGGCGTGCATTTTATCGGTCTCGTGAATGTGGTAGATATGGCCGAAGGCGGTCTGGGCGTGTTGGGCGGCGACCAACTGAAATGGCTGGCAGACGATCTTAAGGGGTTATCGGACAGTACACCGATCGTTGTATTTGCGCATATTCCGCTCTGGGCCGTTTACCCACAATGGGGCTGGGGCACCACGGACAGCGAACAGGCGATCAGTTTACTCAGGCGTTTCGGATCGGTATCCGTACTGAACGGACATATTCACCAGACGATGCTGAAGGTCGAAGGAAATATCACCTTCCATACGGCAACATCTACCGCATTCCCACAGCCTCAGCCGGGTACGGCCCCCGCAGCCGGTCCGATGAAGGTACCTGCCGAAAAGCTGCGCAGCCTGCTCGGACTCACCGATGTCCACTATATGGAGCACTCGCATTCACTCGCCATCACCGATACCCCATTGATGGATGCAGCTACCAGCATGAGTTTCACCGAAAAATCGACTGGGATATGAAGCGCGTGATCCTATTCCTGCTGGTTGCGGTGGCCGGCAAATCCGTTTCTGCGCAGTATAAGCCTGTCGACAATGGATCAGCCGTTCAGTTTAAAGTAAAAAACTTCGGATTCAGTGTCGATGGCTCCTTTACCGGTCTGACCGGGACCGTCCTGTTTGATCCTGCACAGCCGGCCAATGCGGCCTTTGATATCAGCATCGATGCAAATTCGGTAAATACGGACAATACTATGCGGGATGAACACCTGCGCAAACCGACCTATTTCGATGTAAAGAACTACCCACGCATCAAACTGGAGTCTGTTAAAATAAACGCAGCCGGAAAAAAGGGTGGTTTTCTTTTCTCGGGAAAGCTGACGATCCGCAATCATACAAAAGATATCTCCTTCCCGTTCACAGCCGAGGCATCGGGAGGCGGCTATCTTTTCAAGGGATCATTTACCATCAACAGAAAGGATTTCGAAGTGGGAGGGACCAGCACGATCTCGGATAACCTGGAGGTATCCCTCAGTGTATTGGCCAGATAATCATTAATCATAAAACTATGCGTCTGAAAAGAAAATTCGGGGTGGTGGCTGGAATGACCGTAACCATAGCTGTTTGCGTTGCGGCGACTTCGCCGGGAAAGGCCGGCCCCCCGGCGCCGGAATTCAAGAACCTTAAAGTATTACCAAAAAATATCAGCTCGAAGATGTTACAGCAGATCATGATCGATGAATTTGAAGACGCCCTGGGCGTGGGGTGTGGATTCTGCCATGCCAAGGAGAAGGGGTCGGAGCGGCTGGATTATGCCAGCGACGCCATGCCCGAAAAAGAGATCGCACGCAATATGATGCGGATGACCATGCAGGTGAACAAGAAATATTTTCAGATCAGGCACCCGGAGATAGGGGGCTCGTCCCTGATCGTCACCTGCACGACCTGTCATCATGGGATACCTCATCCGGATAAGGACGCGGAATAATGAAACCTATCCCGGGTTTGCCGTTAATATTCTTTCCAGCTCTGTTTGCAGAGCATATCCCGCCGGTTGTTAAAAGGCGCATAGCGACAGGGTTCATTCTTA
>DATHHO010000038.1:0-8306 GCA_035317125.1 Puia sp. | reverse complement strand
CCTAATGCTTCAATTGCATTTCTGCACTGGCCCACAATTTCCATGTCATTAAGGGAAGAAATATATTTCGCCAGCACTTTCAATGCCGGAGGCTCATCATCTATAAGCAGGCAACGAAGCTTCATGAGGGGATAGTTTGAGCAGTTACAGGAGGGAGATGCGGCATCGTATATGCTGATATGCTACCGCTCAATTTAACCATTAATGAAACTGCAAAGAAATCTCCCTCATCATTTATCTTCAGTTCATATTTCCCAGGATAAAGAAATTCGAGACGTTTTTTAACATTGTTGATACCAATGCCATTATTGCTGTGCGATACATATTCGTTTTTGCTATTGGCGATTTTGAATTTTAATATATTGTTCGCTACGGATATATCCACTCCCAGCCAAGGTTTTTCAATTTGCTCCGATGCGCCATGCTTAAAGGCATTTTCCAAAAAAGGAAGCATCAACAAGGGTGATATGAAAACACCCCTGATGTCGCCTTCCACTGTCCACGATATTTCTATTGTATTGCCATAGCGTTCTTTTTCCAGGCCAATATAATCTTTCATGATCTCCACTTCTTTCTCCAGCCTCACTTCTTCTGCCTTGCAATCATAAAGCATGTAGCTAAGCAATGATGAAAGTTTTAAAATAAGCTCCGGCGTTTTAGGCGATCTATCGAGAGAAAAAGAATAAATATTATTAAGCGTATTAAATAAAAAATGCGGGTGCACCTGTGCTTTCAGCACTTGCAGCTCGGCCGTTATTTTTTCCTGTTGCGCCCGCAGAAAATCTCTTTGCTTCAATAACCACTGCTTCCCAAGCGATAAAGAAGAGAAACAAGCTGCGGTGGTTACCATGCAAAGGAAACATTGCCATGCATAACCCTCGCCGGGGGGCATGCCCATCCGATATAACACTGGAGCGGATATATACTTAAGATAATAGACGCTCAGGAACCACCCAACTGCAAGCCAGAGAATAATTGAGCCCAGGAAGATCAGGTATTTGTCTTTCAACAGCAGCTTTGGAATCGCAATGTATGAAACAGGATAACTGAAGGTTATAAAGGCCGGAATCCAAAGTCCGATGCGAATAAAATTATGAGTAAATGTTGACCAAATCATTGACAAGAAGCAGGTCCATCCAAAAAGCCATAACAACCAAAACGAGACGTGCCGCAGCACCCCGTATTTCGGGGAAAAAATAAACTCGTTTGTTTTGATCATATTCAGGCTGAAGCTTGCTTTCTACAATTTAAGCAATTAATCTACATGATTGTTTCACCTGGAAAATAAAAACGACAAACGACATTCAATTGCAGACAAACGACGGTTTTCTCTCCTGAAAACCACAAGCCTGTTTTAACTGCCTTGTTTCCGAGAAACGAATCTGTTAAGCGATTAGAATTTATAATAGGCAAAGCCGTTTCTATTTTGCCTCTGCTTTGTACTGATCTTCCAATTTTCCTGAAGTGCTCACAAAATCCGCATCCGGTTTTCAGAATAGCACCTTTCGCTGGTCATAACACCTTGTTAACTAATACTAAACACTCAACAATGAAACAAAAAATCGTTTGTACAATTTTGCTGGTTGCAACTGCATCATTACTTAATTTTTCGTGCCGGAAAGGATCAAAGGAGACCGACGGTCATCTGCAGGAAACCAAAACTTATTCTTCGGATGTTGTAAAAAAATGGCTGGGTGTTCAATTGCCTTTGTTGTATTCCCCTGCTGTTTCTTATGGAGTTAATGCTGGGAGATACATGGCTTATTGTGGCGTAGCCTTATACGAAGCCGTAGTGCCCGGCATGCCCGCTTATCAGAGCCTCTACGGCCAACTAAACGAAATGCCCCAAATGCCTCAAACGGAACCGGGTAAAGCCTATCACTGGCCAACCTGTGCCAATGCCGCTTTGGCTGAAATGACCAGGAAACTTTTTACCTTCACTCCTGCAACGAACGATTCGGTGCAAAAACTTGAAGATCAATTAAATGGAATCTATAAAACAGAAATCGGCGACACTGCAACCTTTGAACGGTCAAAAGCCTTCGGAAAAGCTGTAGCCGAAAAAGTTTTTAGCTGGTCCACTACAGATCATCCATGGTCTTCCTGGCCAGCCTTAGTACTGACCAACAACAGTCCGGGCCTTTGGTGGCCGGAAAATAATGACCCTACCATTGCTAATGGTCTTGCCTACTGGGGTGATACCCGCACCATGGTTGCTGGCAGTATCGAAAATGTAACCTCATCGCCTTATGTATATAATGATGCAGATGTAGCCTCTCCTTATTACAAGGATTTTAAGGAAGTTTATGACTTCTCGAAAAACCTGACCTATGATCAAAAGCGTCTGGCCAAATATTATGATGACCCGGCCGTGAATGGGTATCCTTCCGGAGCGAGCTATATTCCTGTATTGAAACAAATTCTGGAACAACAAAATCCGGCACTCGATATATCCGCATTTGCTTATGCCAAAACAGGTATCAGCCTGTTTGATGCCACTATTGGTTGCATGAAAGCAAAATTCCATTTCATGCAGGAAAGACCCTTTCAGTTTATTCGCAGAGTGATAGAGCCCTCCAATGACCCGGCTACCTGGTGGAAGCCTTTTATTTCCACACCGCCCCATCCTGATTTTCCGGCAAACCATGCAACTTTTAGTGGTGCATTCGCTCAGGCACTCACCACCATTTTCGGAGATCATGTGTCTTTCATAAACAATACTTATAAAGGCCAAATGATTGATTTGGGAAAAGGTCCGGAGGACATGGGTAGCTATTCCTACAATTCTTTTAATGAATTTGCCAGTGCCATTGCGATTTCAAGAGTTTATGGCGGTATTCATACTCGTCATGCGGTGGAAGAAGGTACAAAACAGGGAGTAAAAACAGCGCAAAATATTGACAGCAAGGTGAAATTTCGGAGATAATAACAGGAAGACTGATAGAATATATTGCATGAAGAATTTTCAAAACCGACTGAAAAGATCCGGCACCATCGGCTTTCAAAGCATATATACGACCTTGAAAGTTTAATGGTTACCGAATACGCGATAGCAGCTATGGAGGACGATCATTTTATGCTGTTATCATAGAACATCGCCAGAACTTTAATGCCATCCGGGGATTGGATTACTCGCTGCATGCACCTACACACATTATGTTTATCCCACCAGATACGGTCATTGGACAATGGGAAGCTGATTATGTACAGATGCGTAGAGTGATGATTTATGGAGCATCGCATGAATTTCCGAACTTGATAAAAAGAATGCTTGAGTTGCTCAACCGGTTTCGCAGAATGGAGAAATAACCGGTTAATAATTACACCTTCGACAATGGCCGGAAGTGCCTTTCTTGAGAGACCTTGTACCTCATTTGTACCTTTGCTATAGTAAGCTGCTGATTTACATCGGGAAGTAGCGGGGGAGAAGTAAATCTAAGAAATATATAAGCATTCCAAAGAAACGTATAAACCGGACCGAGTCATTCATGAGACCTTTGTGTGGAACAATTAACACAAGCTCAAATGAAAAAGACAGTATTAATTACAGGCGCTTCTTCCGGCTTCGGAAGAGCAACCGTTAAACTATTCCATCAAAAAGACTGGAACGTAATTGCCACTATGCGCTCGCCTGAAAAAGAGACAGAGCTTTCCGCGATAAGCGGTGTGCTCGTGACCAGGCTGGACGTTACCGACAAAAACAGCATCCGCGAAGCCGTACAAGCAGGTTTACGCCAATTTGGCCAGATCGATGTACTGGTGAACAACGCCGGCTTCGGTACGCTGGGCACGCTTGAAGCCGCACCCGAGGAAGTGATCCGGCAACAGTTCGAGGTCAACTTCTTCGGGTTGATCGAAGTTGCCAAGGCCATTTTACCGGGTATGCGAGCGCATAAATACGGCACCATTATCAATGTATCTTCCGTTGGCGGAAAGCTTACCTTCCCGTTCTGCACGCTTTACCATGCCACTAAATTTGCCGTAGAGGGATTGACCGAATCCTTGCAATATGAACTCAACCCGCTAGGCATCCGGCTTAAGCTGGTTGAACCGGGCGGTTATAAGACAGACTTTGCCGGGCGCTCCATGAGTTTTTACGGCGTAGGCGGCATTGACGACTACCAACAGCCATTCGACCGGTTCCTGGGGAAATTAGAGCAATGGCCTATGTCCGAAAACATTGGCGAGGTAGCCGAAGCCATCTACGAAGCAGCTTCGGACGGCACTGAAAAATTACGGTATCCCGTAGGACACGATGCCGTGCCATTGCTGGAGGCCCGGCAGCAAATGGACGATATGGCGTTTAAAAGGATGATGGTCAGCCAGACTGGTATCTGAGTGATAGCTGCCCTGCAAAATAGTGGCGCAGGGCAGCTTTTTCTTTAATTTTATGACATCAATGAAAAAAGCAATCAAATCTTATATTGACCTTGAATCCATCAGCGATCTTCACGACCTGGTACAGTATTCCCGGCCGCGGCATCCGCTGGTCAGTGTCATCGACCATAAGGACTTTTATGCCAGGCGACCGAAAGAAAATGCTCTATTCCGGTTCGGATTTTACACGATCTCCTGCAAAAAGTTCGAGGGGCTGCTGTATTATGGCAAGAGCCAGTACGATTTTAGAGAAGGCTCATTAATGTTCACCGCGCCAGGTCAGGTGATTGGATCTGGTCCCGATGTCAATGTGGATGAAGGATGGGCCTTGTTCATTCATCCGGATCTGTTTCATGGGACCAGCCTGGGCAAAAAGATGCACCAGTATTCCTTTTTCCATTATGAGGTGAATGAAGCGCTGCATATTTCAGAGGAAGAGCGTAAGATCATTAAAGATTGTGTAGAAAAGATCGGCAGGGAATACATGCAGTCTATCGATAAGCATACCCAAAGCGTGATTGTCAGTAATATAGAGTTGCTCCTGAATTATTGTAACCGTTTTTATGACCGTCAGTTTTATACCCGGGCCAAAGTGAATGCCGATGTCGTGCAGCGGTTCGAAGCATTGCTAAAAGATTACTTTGGCCAAAGCACCCTAATAGAATCCGGTTTGCCAACAGTTACTTATTTTGCTTCAAAGTTGAATCTGTCGCCCAATTATCTTTCGGATCTCCTTCAGAAGTTCACCGGAAAGAGCACGGTGGAACATATTCACCTCGAACTGGTCGACAAGGCCAAGTCGCTATTATGGGGAACGGAAAGTTCGATCAGCGAGATCGCCTATGAGCTTGGCTTTGAATATCCCTCACATTTTACCAAGATATTCAAGGCTAAAACTGGCAAGTCGCCGAGCGAGTACAGGAATCACAATTAGAAAGGGGCGTTTTGGCAAAAGAGTAGAAAGCATGGGATTCAGGGAAAGACAAGGGTTACCCGGCACATTAAAGGTCACTAACCGGCTGCTAATTTCGGTGAAATCCGCGCTTAATGCGGTAAAATAGGAAGCTAAAAGCTGAAAAGAGTATATTGTCCATTTTAACATATATTCATATGCGAAATGACATATTGCATAATATTTTTTTAGAATTTATAGACAAGCGAACCATTGGAAAGGGCAAAAAAACATAGCTTTACTCAGCTTGTCTTTAAATGAGATTTTAAATCAAACACCAATTAAAACAGTACTATGATACGGCTAATGATATGCCTCCTCTTAATCTGCATGGCTGCCAGTAGTAATGCACAAAGCACAGAGAAAGAAAGAGTAGTCAAGGCATACTATTCAGGTTTTGAAAAAAAGGACTGGAACGCCGTGGCAGCGCAGTTTGCTGGCGGCTTCACTTTCACCAGTCCCAACAATGATGACCATATCTCCGTAGACAAATTCAAAGAGAAATGTTGGGGATCAGCCAAATTTATTAAAAAGGTTAACTATATTAAAATGGTTGAAAACGGCGATGACCTGATGCTGCTGGTTCAGATAATTACTGCAGATGATAAAGTCGTCCGCAACGTTGATGTTTTTAGCTTTAACAGTATAGGGAAGATCAAATCCATTGAAGTATTTTTTGGGACTGGTTCAAAATATCCAGGCAACAAGGAATAAAAATACAGTCTTATCATTCGTCTATTAACAGCAGCACGACCGCACAACATTCGGTTGCCAACAAGCTGGCTCGACATTGTTGAAATTGGCAGCAGTTATCAATCAGCGGCAGCTATATGTCGGTAAAACCCATGGAGACTCAACGTAACATTTATTCCCAAACTTGTGACAATGAAAAGGGCACATACCTATATGGAGAATAGTTTATCTCTGAAGAAAGATGGGGATTAAAGGTTGTTTAAAGCAACTTGTCAGGCGTTATAGGTAATTGTCTGATGCGCTTCCCTGTTGCATTGAATATAGCGTTGGCGACAGCGGCCGCAACTCCGACAATAGCAATTTCGCCTATGCCTTTTATACCCATTTTGTTGGGAATAACATCCTCTTCGTGGATAAAAATGGTTTCTATATGCCCGATGTCCAGATTGGCGGGCACATGATAGTCGGCGAAAGACCGGGTGATAAAATTTCCCCATCGCGGGTCGATAACCGATTCCTCGGTGAGGGCCATTCCGATCCCCCAGACGTTCCCGCCGATGATCTGAGAACGCGCCGTTTTGGGATTCAGAATTTTACCCGCTGCGGTAACGGCCAAAAAACGTTTTACCGTCGCCATTCCGGTGGACCGGCTTACCCATACTTCCGCAAAATTTGCGTTGAAACTGTGTGAAGAATACTGGTTTGCCTCCGCGGGCGCTTTGGCGTCAACATGGGATTGGAAGGCATTTATCTGTTCTGATTCCATCAGCTGAGCGGCCGTTGGCCGTACCAAAAACTGCTTCCCGGATTTAGCAATTAGCTCATCGGTGATCT
This sequence comes from Puia sp., assembly GCA_035317125.1. GTDB lineage: Bacteria > Bacteroidota > Bacteroidia > Chitinophagales > Chitinophagaceae > Puia. The sequence goes on along the minus strand of DATHHO010000038.1, from coordinate 1,450 downwards.
TCCCGCAGCCATCATTTACGGCGTTGGCATAGCTTGTCGCACCTACCGATCCCACGGACCCTGCCGCCGGCGGCAGATCGGAGTCCCCTATGATTACACGCACCTGACCGATAGGTAATCCAAGTCCGTCGGCCGCTGTCTGCGCCAAAATGGTATGTGTCCCCGTACCCAAATCGGCGGCGGCCATTTCTACGCTTGCATATATTTTACTTCCTTCCCTGGTTAACTTAATTATTGCCGAACTTGCCTGCTGATGTGCCGGATAGGTGCCGCAGGCTACGCCATAACCAACCAGCCAGTCACCCTGCTGCTGCCGACCGGGCTCAGCGTTCCTTTTTTCCCAGCCGAATGCTTTGGCTCCCTCCTTTAAACATTCCACCAGTTTACGCGAAGACCAGGGCTTACCATTTGAAGGATCTTTAGGAGGCTCATTTTTTAACCTGAATTCAATCGGGTCCATGCTGAGCTTAAAAGCAAGTTCATCGATGGCTGATTCTAAAGCAAAACTCCCTGTGGATTTTCCCGGGCCGCGGGTATAAGTTGGCGTAATAATGTTCATAGGCACAACCCGGTAACCGATCAGTGAATTTGGCACTTCATACATGATCTTTGAACAATCTCCGCAGGGCTCTACAAATTCGTCGCTTATTGCGCAAAGGGTAGTGGTTTGATGCGCCAGGGCCAGCAGTTTCCCTTCCTTGTTAGCCGCGAGGCATACCCTTTGCATATTGCGCTGCCGAAGCCCCACCGAATTGAACATTTGCTGCCTGTTCAGGGCTAGTTGGACCGGCCTGCTTACCATTTTAGCGGCCACTGCCGCCAGAACCAGGTTGGCCCACTGGCCACCCTTTGAGCCGAAACCTCCGCCGATATAGGGAGATACGATACGGACTTTCTCCGGGCTGATATTTAAGGTACTGGCAGCGGCATGTTGCGCTCCATTAACAATTTGCGAAGCATTATATAAAGTTAGGTGGTCGCCCTCCCATACGGCAATGGTCGCGTGAGGCTCCATAGGATGGTGATGTTCAATTGGAGTTTCATAAATTTCGTCAACGGAAAATTCCCCATTGCCGAACGCGGTTTCAAGATCGCCTCGTTTGATATCCGCTTCCTTTGCCGGTACTGCTTCCGTTTTCAATTTATCAAAGTCGACCCTTGCATCTGAAGGCTGGTATTCTACTTTCACCAGCCTTGCCGCATGACTCGCCTGTTCAAAGGTTTCGGCAACCATGATCCCGATGTGCTGACCGTAGAATTTCACTTCGGGCCCTTGTAATAATGCGCCTCCCCTTAGTCCGCCTCTGAGGTTAAGTTTTGGAGCATTTAAATGCGTGATCACCGCCAGGATCCCGGGTATTTTTTCCGCTTCGGCCGAATCTATCCGGGTAATTGTTCCGGCAGCTATCGTGCTTTTGAAAATACAGGCATACGCCATATGATCCACCTT
>DATHHO010000037.1:0-8555 GCA_035317125.1 Puia sp. | reverse complement strand
CTTGCTGGATGGCGGGTCAGCAATCGGCTCCGCTTAGAATAAGTTCCGGATCACCGGAGGCATACCCCGATTTTCTTGCTTTTCAGCACATCCCCAACGGGCAGATCAGGGCATTTTTACGGATTTCCTTGTACGGGATCTTCGTTGTTCAGGTATTGACCGGGATCTTCGCCGTGGCTCAGGATCTGGGCCGGCCTTTTTCCCAGGCAAAGAACGCCGTCGCATATATAAAAGAACACGGGTTGGAGGAGCAGGAGATGGTGGTGGACGGATATATTGCGGGTCCCGCGCTCAGCGTCTATTCGGGCAAAAAGCTCTTTTATCTGAATATAGGGCAGATGGGGTCCTGGTGTATCTGGCGAAAATCCTATTTCCCGCACCCGCCGCTGACGCTGGAACAGGAAATGCCCCGAGCGGAAGGGTTTCTGCGTGGGCTTGACAAGTTCATTCTGGTATCCAGCAAGCCAATAGACACGACATTGACCCGGTCCGGGGATAACCATTTTAATTTTACCTTGCTAAGCGGATTTCCGCACAGCATTACAAGCATGGAGAACAGCTATTTATACCAGGCGACCCGAAAGTCCGGCGATCCGGTGTCGCCAGGGCATCCTTTGGGAGGGAACGGACGTTTATTTTAGCAGGAAGCATTAATTTTCACCATGAAGAGCATACTTTTTTCTCATTCTTATTTCCTGCGCTTCGATCCGAAACAATGGCGGACAGGGCAGCCTTATCCCCCCCTGGGGACGCTGTATGCCGCCTCGCTGATGAGAAAGAATGGCTATAAAGTGTCCTTGTTCGATACCATGTTCGTGGAAAGCTCCGATGAGGCCTTGCCCATACTGGAAGCGGAGCGGCCGGATTTTTTCGTCATCTACGATGACGGGTTCAACTATCTCACCAAGATGTGCCTGACCAATATGCGCGAGGCCGCTTTCCGCATGATAAAGCTGGCTAAGCAAAAAGGCAGCATCGTGATCCTGTCCAGCTCGGACTCCACCGATCATTACCGGGAATACCTCGAACAAGGCGCCGATTTCATCGTACTGGGAGAGGGGGAGCAGACCTTACTGGAACTGGTGGATGCCATCCGTCAGGGGCAGACGGATTTTCTGTCTATCGCCGGACTGGCTTTTTTGCGGGGCAACGATACGGTAAAGACCGCCGCGCGAAAAGTGATGAAGGAACTGGACGAATTGCCCATGCCCGCATGGGACCTGGTGGACATGGATATCTACCGCAAGACCTGGCTGAAGCACAACGGATATTTCTCGCTCAATATCGGCACGACCCGCGGTTGTCCTTTTAAATGCAACTGGTGCGCCAAGCCGATCTATGGCAACCGCTATCACGCGCGGTCCCCGCAGCATGTCGTGAACGAACTGAAATGGCTGAAAGAAAAATACCAGTTTGACCATATCTGGTTCTGCGACGATATTTTCGGGCTGAAGCCGGGATGGGTGAATGAATTTGCCGACCTGCTGGAAAAGGAGAAATTCCAGTTCCGGTTTAAGATCCAGTCGAGGGCCGACCTGCTGCTTCAGGAAAATTATGTCCGTGCACTGGCCCGCGCGGGCTGCGACAACAGCTGGATGGGCGCCGAGAGCGGATCGCAGAAGATCCTCGATGCCATGGATAAAGGCATCACCGTCGAACAGATCCATGCAGCCACCCGTCTGCTGAAAGAGCATGGCATCAAGCCTTCTTTTTTCATCCAGTTCGGCTATCCGGGTGAGACAAAGGAAGACATCCGCAAGACCATCCGCATGATCAATGGGCTGCTGCCAGACAGCCTCGGCATCTCCGTCTCTTATCCCCTCCCCGGCACGGTGTTTTACGAAAGAGTAAAAGGCGATCTGAAAGATAAGACGAACTGGACCGATTCCGATGAGCTGAAGATCATGTTCAAAAATACCTACCCGCCGGCTTATTATAAGCAATTGCACCGCTATGTTCACAAGAGTTACCGCTGGCATCTGGAGCTGCGCAACCTCAGGGGACTGCTCGCCCGCCCTGCCTCGATAACGGGAACGGCTGTAAAAAAAGCCGCTTCCATTGCCTGGTATGCGCCGGCCGCATTATTTGCGAAATGGAAACTGGGCTTGTTCGGGAAGGAGGCGGGGAACCTATGAACGGGATAAGCCATAAGCTCAATGAGCAGGAAGTTGCAAAGGCCTTCAGTAAGCAGGCGCTCGTGTTCGACCAGCAGTATGGGGCCGGGAATACGATCATCCAATATAAGCGGAAAAGGGTCAGGGATCGGGCACAGCAGGGACTGAGGCCCGGTAGCAAGATCCTCGAGCTGAATGCGGGCACCGGTGAGGACGCGATCTGGTTTGCCGAGCAGGGTCACCGGGTACATGCTACGGACATTGCCAGTGGCATGCTGGATACGCTGAGGGAAAAGGTCCGCCTCCAGGGGTTGGGTGATAAAATTTCCGATGAGTTATGCTCATTTACATCGCTGGAAAATCTAAAGGAGAAAGGCCCTTATGACCTTGTCTTTTCCAATTTCGCAGGACTGAACTGCACCGGCGAGCTCGGCAAGGTGCTAAGCTCATTCGGGCCGCTTGTGAAGCCTGGAGGCAAGCTGGTCCTGGTGATCCTGCCAAAATTTTGCCTGTGGGAAAGCCTGCTGGTCTTCAGAGGAAAATTCAGGACGGCGTTCAGAAGATTGACCAGCAGTAAAGGCGCACGTTCGCATGTCGAAGGACATTATTTCCGATGCTGGTATTATCCTCCTTCCTATATCGTCCGCTCCCTGAAAGGCTCCTTCGACCTGCTGGGGACGGAAGGGCTCTGTACGCTGGTGCCCCCATCTTATATAGAGAATTTTGCGGAGAAACATCCCCGGCTCTACAACTGGCTCCGGAAAAAAGAAGATGCCTGGAAGGGGAAGTGGCCCTGGAGATTTATCGGGGATTATTATATCATTACCCTGGAAAAGCGCGCGTAAAGATCATTATAGCGAGCCGGCTTGTAAATTACCGCAGCAGATCGCTCTTGACGATCGGCCCGAAAGGCCTTGTGACCATCATCTTGGAAAAGCACGCCTGCGCTCTTCCGGAACGCCCAGTTCATGCAGCTTGCTGTTATACACCATGATCACCCTTTTCTGTAATATTTCAGGGTTTGGTCTGGAAAAATGCTTGCCCGTCCGGAGCGTCATCTTTTCTCCTTTTATATTGAGGGTGCCCCTGGCCTCTTTCTGCTGCCAGCGCCGGGTGGTGAGATCACAGAAATACTTCTCCAGCCAGTTGCCAGCCCGGCCGCTAAATAATTTTTCCAGCGATTTTTTGAGAAAGGAATCTTTCCAGCTGCCTTCCGGCTGCCGTTTCTTGTGGCGATAGTTTGGAAGATATTCGTTTGCCCAGTTATTGGCTTCGAAGAAACGCACCAGGCCCCCGTTGCCGCCCGCCGGCAGCAGGGTGATCATTTCTATCGCGGTGAAAATATTTTTTTCCGGTATCTCCATGGCCTCTTCGTCCACATAATAATTCATGCAATACCAATGCTGTTTACCAACCAGAAAGCTCAGCTTTTTGAAGAGGTGCATAAAGGTCCTTGCGATCCAGAGCCTGTTGGACTGCGTGATGATAAAATAATCGATGTCCGCATTTTCATCCGCATAATTCTTGGATAAGGAGCCGGAAATGCCGATGCCCCGGACAAAGGGGAACTGAAAAAGGAAACGGGAGGACCGGGAGGCAATTGCCAGCAGCTTCTCCGCCCGCTGGTTCCCCTTGGCCCTGCGTTCTGCCAGCCAGGGGTTGTCTTTGAGGGAATAAAAGTCTCCAACCCTGAACATTTGCCGCTCTTCGGCCAGGGTCTCGATAGAGGCCTTGAGATCGCTTTCCTGGACAGGCCTGTCCAGGAAGAACCGGATTTCTTCCAAGGTCACAGGGTAGTCGAAAATATCAAAGTAAGCCAATACTTTTAGTATGCTGAATCGCAACTCCATGGAAATAAAACGGCCCCCGTTGCGGAGGGGTTGCCTGGACTCAGTGGACGGGAGCAGAAATTGCCAAAGGGACAGTGACGGTAAGCGTACACCCTTTGCCCGGTTCGGAGTCGATCCCGACGGCTCCATTGTAAAAGCCTACCCGGTTCTTAATATTCCTCAGGCCGATGCCCCCGGATTTTTTTTTCATGTCGAACCCGATACCATCGTCCTTTATGGTTAGTTCCAGGTGATCGGTCCCTTTTTTCAGATGTATGGTAGCCATCTTTGCCGAGGCATGCTTTATGATATTATTTAACTGCACCTGTACGATCCTGTAAAACATCAGTTTCATATTCTCGTCCTCAATATCATCTGCATAACCTTGGGTGTCCAGGTTCAATTGCAAACAGGATGAAGAAGGTAAATTGTCAATGAGCTTTAATAATGCCTGGTCCAGGCTGACGCCACCAAGCGAAGGAGCTACCAGGGATTGTGAGAGCTGGCGGATCTCTTCCATGGCGATATTGAGATTTTCAAAGCTTTTGAGCAAAATTTCCGGTGAATCATCCTCACCCTTTATGGCAATATCGAGGTATAATTTTGTGGCTGCCAGGATCTGGTTGATATTATCATGCAATTCCTTGCCGATTTCTTCCCGCTCTCTTTCCTGGACTTGTATGCTGGTTTGTGTGATGAGTTTTTGTTGCAAGTCCCTTTGTTTGCTAAGTTCTGCTTCCGCCCTGAGTTTCTCAGTAATGTCAATAGTCAGGATAAGGATAACGGGTTCATTTTCATGTGTCAGTTCATGGGCGATGACTTCCACGTCGATGATGTTCCCGTTCTTTTTTTTATGTTTCCATATGCCTGATCTGTAACTGCCCTGGTTTTCTCCGACCAGGAGGTGACCCGCCTGTATGCGCTGGAATTCTTCTTTAGAATACCCATAGTGCAAGATGGCTGCCTTATTCACATCAATGATTCGCAATGTTTTATGGGATACCATCCACATGGGCATCGGATTGGCCTCGAACAGTAGTTTATATTTCTGTTCGGAGGAGCGCAAGGCTTCATCGGCCAGCTTCCGTTCTTTTTCAAGGAGATGTTTATCCAGCGCATTCTGGACGGCGTTGGGCAGCCTTTCCAGCCTGTCCTTCAGAATATAATCGCTGGCGCCTTCCTTGATCACGTTCACGGCATATTCCTCAGAGACAGTGGCCGTAACCAGAATAAAGGGGACCTCAATGCCTTCTTCCCTTGTTATCCTGAGCGCTTCCTGGGAATTAAAGGCCGGCAGCGAATGGTCCGAAAGGATGATATCTGGATGGAAATTATGAAGTGCATGGATAAAATCGGGTTTATCCAGGACCAGTTTTTTTTCAAAATGTATATTGGCCTTTGTTAACACCCGGGCCACAATTTCAGAGTCTGCGGAAATGTCTTCGAGGTGAAGTATTTTTAATGGTTGGTCCATGTTGTAATCATTTTTTGGTAAGGGACAAGGGAGGTTGGTTGGTCAACAGCCAATACAGACCCAGTTCACTCACCGCCTTGGCGAATCCTTCGAAATCGACGGGCTTGACGACATAACTGTTCACGCCCAATTCATAGCTGCTGATAATATCCTGCTCTTCCTTTGATGAGGTCATGATCACTATCGGGATGGTCTTGCTTGCCTCCCGGGATTTGAGTTGCCGCAGGACTTCGATACCATCGACCTTTGGCATTTTAATGTCCAATAGGATCACTTTTGGCAGGCTGCTCGCTTCGCGGCCGGCAAATTTTCCCTCCGCAAAAATGAAATCAAGCGCCTCTTCCCCGTCCTTCACGTGGATCAGTTTATTGGCAAGATTCACTTTTTTTAGCGCACGGATAGTCATTTCCGCGTCATGGATATTATCCTCGACCAATAGTACCTCTATTTGATTAAGCATATAGGCTAGGTTTAACCGTTATTATGCGGACAGACTGAAATAAAATGTAGCGCCTTTGCCGGGGGATGATTCTCCCCGTATCTCCCCTTTGTGTTTATCGATGATGCGTTTTACAAGCGCCAGCCCTACCCCGGTGCCCTCGAATTCTTCCTGGCTGTGAAGGCGTTGAAAGACTTTGAATAATTTACCCGCATACTTCATGTCAAAACCCGCGCCATTATCGCGAATAAAATAAACCGGTCCGGAAGGGCCGTTGGCAAAGCCGATCTCAATACAGGGCCCTGCATTTTTGGAAGAATATTTAAGCGCATTGCCGATCAGGTTCATCCAGACCTGTTTGACCATGTCCTCGTCCCCCCGGCATTCCGGCATGGCGTCTACCTGAATGCTGATTTTTTCTTCGGGCGAGGCCGGGATCAGTTCGGCAACACAGGATTCCACCAGGGCTTTCATATCGATGGCTCCCCGCACGATCTCTCTTTTTCCCAAACGTGAAAAGGCGATCAGATCGTCGATCAGCCTGCCCATCATTTTTACATTGGAGATGATATTCCCGGTGATCCGCATGGCCTCGTCGTCGAGGCTGGCTTTATAGTCTTCTTTCAGCATCATGGCGTATCCGCTGACCGCTCGCAAAGGAGCCCTCAGATCATGCGATACGGAATAGGAAAAAGCTTCCAGCTCCTTATTGGCCATCTCCAGTTCGAGGGTACGCGCTTGTACTTTTCTTTCCAGTTCATCGTGCGCATAGCGCACCTGCGCTGTCATCGAATTGAACGAAGCAGCCAGTTTTCCGAATTCATCCCGCCGGTCAATGGCCACTGGATACGAATAATCGCCGCTGGCTATTGCTGCCGTAGCATGCATCAACTGGTCCAGCGGACGCGTAATATTGCGACTGATCTTCCAGGCGACAAAGATGCCCGTCACCATCAATACCGAACCGATAGCAATGCTCCAGTACAAGAAGCGGTCTGCTGCTTCAAGGATCAGCTTTTGCGATAGTTCTACCAGGATGATCCATCTGGTGCCTTTTATGGGCAATGCCGAAGCGATTACCGGATCACCCCCGGCCTGGCGATAAGCTACTGTCTTTCGAATATTCAGGGTATCGAAGGGAGGCTTGGCAACAGGTCGCAGCATATTCGTCCAGAGCGTTCCATCATTATTGCTGAAGTAAAGGGTGGCCTTTGTACCCATTAGTTTCGACAACTGAGCAATTGCCTCGGGGGTTGCCCGGAATATCCGCCATCTTATGAAATATCCGACAGCCTTCTTCTCCCTGATCACCGTTGCAATTACCGGGAAATACATTGAATCATTGATCTGATATATTTTTCCGACGAAATTAGTGTCCGGCTTCGCCAGGGCCATTTCTTTGGAGGCATTAAGCCTGGCTGTAATCTGGATCGCTATCTTTCCCGTATGAAGGAGGCTCACGCCATGCGTGTCCTGCAATTCTACCAGTACGGTCTGCGAATCGACCCGCAATTTTTGTATGGCTTCAAGCGCTTTGTCCGGCGATGGCTGCTGTCCAGGATCCGCTGAAAGATATCGTAGGATATCTTCCTGGTTTGCCGATACCTGCGTAGCCATGGCTACCGCATGCGCAGACTGCTGGAACAGGGAGGAGAGTTCTTCTGTCAGGCTCCGGAGTCTTTCCTGTCCGATTTCCATCGACGCACGCCGCACGCCTATATACGAAATAGCGCCGAACAGGATGATGAAGGTGAGCAAGAGAAGGCAGATCAGAAGGGGAAGCTGTTGCCGGATAGAAATAACCCGGGACGGAAAAGGAGCTTGTTTGGATTTTATAGTATTAAGGATCCCCATAAATATGGTAACAGATTTCTAAATTCTTTTTGCTATTCAGAGGTGGTATTCTCGATATGGTAGTCGCCAAAGCCTTTGGCTGAGTGTAAATAAATATACGGTATTGTTGTGAATAAATGAAATATACTGATTAAAATTGCATTAATCAGTATAGCCTGGAGCACAGGCATTGATGATGAATGCGCCAAGGACAAGAGCGACCTTTAAATAAATAAAAATGAGGCTATATAAGACAAGAAAGGGCAATTTAATGCAGGATGGGGAGAAATTCTGGCTGCTGGAGCAGGCCTGGGATGAGTTGATCAACCGCGATGATCTTTATGGATACTTGCTGAAGGCTTCGGCACAGAGCGGGGAAATCCCGTCCTTACAGGCCGCCGCGTGGTGTGAACAAGAAGTAAATGCCCCCATGGGGTCCCAGGAAGTGTGGGCGGCTGGGGTAACGTACCTGCGTAGCCGCGACGCCAGGATGGAGGAATCCAAAGGTTCCGGCGCCGCCGATTTTTATGATAAGGTATACGAGGCCGAGAGGCCCGAATTATTCTTTAAATCCCTGCCGCACCGGGTGGCCGCCCATGGTCAGGAAGTATATATCCGCAGAGATTCCACCTGGAATGTCCCGGAGCCGGAACTGGCCCTTTATATCAATTCGAAGGGGAGCATCCAGGCCTATTCCATTGGCAATGACATGAGCTCGAGGAGCATCGAAGGGGAGAACCCCCTCTATCTGCCCCAGGCAAAGGTCTACGAAAGGAGCGCCTCCCTCGGACCCTGCCTCTATATTCCCGCCGAGCCCATTTCGCCCGGCACCTGGATCCACATGACCATTGCCCGCGATGGCCAGC
>DATHHO010000036.1:0-72503 GCA_035317125.1 Puia sp. | reverse complement strand
GTTTGTAACCACAATAAATGAAGCGCCTGACCCGGCTGCTTTTATTTACCTGAAAGTGGACAGGGATATGAAAAAAGTTTTTGTGAATGAAATTGAGTACATCGAAAGCTGGAAAGATTATGTAAAGATTTTTCTTACAGGTGGCAGGCATTTTCTGGTAAAACGTGCCATTCGTGTAATTGAAAATATTTTGTCCGATCACAAGTTTATCCGGGTGCACCGGTCGTACATAGTTTCTCTCAACAAAATTTCCGGTTATAATGGATTGGCAGTTCAAATTGGACAATGTGAAATTCCCATCGGGCGACTATATAAACAATCGGTAATGGAACGACTGCAAAGCAAAGAATCGGCATAAATTCAATCTAGTTTTGCGGACGATTAACAGTTTAACACGCTTTAGTGACTAAAAACAAACTGTAAATCATTTATTTACAACGAATAAAAAAATGTTACATTCTATTATTTCCCGATACAGAACTTACGTTTCAGCATTGGACGCGGGTTTGAGAGGAATTAGTGACAGATTAGTGACAAAACCTATGTAGTGTATTAATCAAGCAATATTAGATAGAAATTATTTACACTCTTCGATCAATTCATCATTTTTTCGTAGGATTACCGGCTCATTTATTTTGGATTCATTTTCCACTCCATTCTCAAAAGATTGTTGCATTGAAATAAACCACTTTTTAATTAAATTACTAGCCTGCTTTAAATGACCATTATCACTATAAAAATCAAAGATTGCAGTAGAAAATTGTTTTGATACATCCGACTCTGAATTGAGATTATCAAATAAAGTTAAAAGGGAATTATTATTTTTCGCCTTCTTTTCCACAAAATCTCCCATTTCTTTGGGTCCTCTCACAAACCGCTTAAATATATGTTCGATTGCCTCAGAACTGTTATCAATTCCAATCCATTTTCTATTAAGATCATTTGCTTCGCCAAGAGTCGTTCCAGATCCTGCAAAACAATCCATAACAATGTCACCTTTATTCGATGATGCTTCAATAATTCTTCTAAGAAGCATTGGGGTTTTTTCCGTTGGATACCCTGTAATTTTTATATTTTGATTTAACGAGTCTTGTAAATCAAACCAAATATCTTGTATAGATATTCCCTCCGATTGATCGTGATATATTTTACGCCTGGGATTGCCGTTTTCAGACCAGTATATTTCACCCTTTTCATGTAATGCATCCAATTTCTTAGGAGTAAACTGCCAATGCTTACCAGCAGGAGGTAACATACCCCTCCAGGGTTTACCCGTTTCTCCATTTCTTATACCCGGAGCATGTATGGGAACTTTTTTAAATCGGCGACCTGTTTCAGGTTCTATATTATTATACTCTTTTTTAATCTTTTCCTCTGTCCATGGCTCCATGGGTCTATTCCATATGTATTTATCTGTTTTTGTATAAAAAAGTATATAATCTGAAACATTCCCGTACGAGTTTCTAGTAGAATTTTTATTGGAACATTTCTTTCGTGTAATGCAATTCTTGAAATTCTTTACGCCAAATATTTCATCCATTATTATTTTTGCCTGAAATATCATATTCCCATCAAGATGCAAATAAATAGACCCTAGATCAGATAATATTTCGCGCATTAAAATCAATCGCTGCCTGAGAAACTCTAAATAGTTGGCTCCAATTAAGTCATCTTTATATGATTCTGTATTCTCTCTGGATTGAAATATACTATTTGTGCCATACGGTGGGTCAATATAGATCAATGCAATTTTGCCTTTAAGGTCCATTTTATCAAGCAAATGCCTCATTACATCTAAATTATCGCCATAAAAAATATAATTTCCTATATTTTCTTCTAAAGATATATTTTGCCGCAATAGTAGTTTGTACTCTATTGAACATTCAGCTTTTAATATTGCTTCCAAAGGAACTTTCCCTGTATAATCAAGAGTATAGCCAATATTATTTTCCTCGTACGATTGTCGATTTACAATATTAGTCTTGTTCTGCCATTTGCCTTTTGTTTCTCCGGTAGCCATAAAATCCTTTTTTTAACTATTTAACCATTCTGTTGTAAGTCTTTCAGGAATCATTCTAAGAGTTGAAACCATAATTTTGCCATCCCAACTCATTTCAAGTTTTGAATAATCATCCCACATAGATCCTAGAAGCAACCCTGGCCCATCATTTATAAATATGAGTTTACACTTAATATCTTTGATTTCCGCATATCCCAAAAATTCATTAGCACAATTGTTATATCCTCCGGTACGATCATCCTCTTGTGCACCACCTCTGTCAGAATCATACCTAGCCAATCCAATTGCTATAATTTTCGAACCATTTTTTATTACAAAATCAATAGGCCTAGTTGGATTGGGATAATCTTCAAATAGCTCTTTCATTAAAATATCTCTTCCTGCACGTATCGGCCCCGTGACTTGAAAATCCGGGAATAATTCCTTAACAATTCCGAAAAATTTCTCTGTAAGATCATATCCTTTTTTGCCTCTATCCCTATATTCCCAAAGTATAGCGCATAATGCCTCATCGGGAATAGGTCTACTTGTAAAAGCTCTTTGTACTTCGTTTATTTTTCTAAATCTTGTGCCAAAATTATCTGTAATTTGTTTTGCAATTCCTTTCTTTTTTAACATTTCTACAGGAGTATCTGGACTTACATACTTTCGAAATACTCTTGCCAATTGAATCCTCATCCAAATCTCCTTTATTTCTACAATTGCCATAAATAAACCTATCGAGGATTCAGAAGATTTGAGAATTTGCCCAAATAGAACCAATACGGGCTTATACAATTCACAAGCTTGTTCTAATATATCCGGGTAAAATTCGCCGCTAGTTAATGTTATCCAATTGTGCCCATCCTCTTTGTAATCAGCGAAAAGCTTTAATTTATTTAATTCCACAAATTAATATTTGTCCGAAATTAAGCTATCACTGATCAATTTTCATTACAACTTCTAAACAACTAATAAACACCCATTTAAGTAAAATCGGTAAAATAACTCAATCAAAAACACTAATTTATTTAGCAAATAAAAATACTGACTTTCAGAAATATTTCCCTCGGAAACTTATCCACATTACTGGGATTATTATAAGGATGATTTAGGGGTTAGTTTTAATATTCATGTAGATCATATTGTGAGAGCCTGTCCCGTTCACTCCTTTAAAAATTGCTTTTGGTAACGTGGAAAGCCCAAACTACCGCGCTAAGTACAATATTAATCATCTCAACGCTATCGCCAAGGTGTTCAAATGCTCCGCAAGAGACTTCTGGCCAAAGGAGCCGATTTGACCACCAGGCCTTCTGAAATTTCGACGATCGCCTTTTGCATGGACAAAGTATCACATTATTGCAATCCTCGAAATTTCCAGACCCCTCAACGCTTAAAATGCATTTTGAGGTAATTGGATACCCCAGTCGGGCAAAAACATGGTCTTACTATAAAATAACAAGCCGCCGCCGAAACAGGCGACTTGTGGGAATTGGAGGGATTGGAACCATAGAACTTTAGTATTTATTCAGGCAATCGAAAATTGACCGGTATCCGGCTCGCCGCCTCAATCTTCTTCTTATCAATCACTTTCGTATATATCTCAGTCGTTTTCAATTGTTTATGTCCCAGCAATTTACTCACTGTGTAGATATCCGTATCGTTGGAGAGTTGAAGCGTAGCGAAGGAGTGACGGGCGCAATGGAAAGTGATCGTTTTTTGTACCCCGGCATCGTCCACCCAATTCTGTAACTGCTGATTCATCCAGGTGTGATATTTCAGCCCTTCAAATATCTCCTGCTCTCCCGGTAGCTGCTCGCCCAATATTCTGATAGCCTGTTCGGAGATCGGCAACACTTCCGATCCTTTCGTCTTCTTCTGTGTATACTCAATAGTCCAGCCGCTTGCTTCCGAATAGCTTATCTTCCTCCAAGTCAGCGCCCGCACATCACTCCACCGAAGCCCGGTGAGCGCACTGAAAAGAAATGCCTTTCTTAGCAGTTCATTTTCGCAGGGAGTAGCCACCATTTTTTTCAGTTCCTCAAAGGTGAGGAATTGCCGGTGGGTTTCGGTTCCCTTAATGCCTTTGACGCGGGCGCAGGGGTTCTCCTTAATCATTTTATTCATATACGCCTCTCTGATAGCCGCCCTCACTTTGTTATAGTAGGATTGCGCCGAGTTCGCGTTTAGCTTTCCTTCTCCCCGCCTGCTGACATCTTTTGATAAGTATTCTTTAAATCCTTCAAGGAAACGGTCGTCGATACTCTCGAGGGTGTAATCTGCGCCGTTGCAGTATTCTTTCAAGTGCCCATAAGTACTCTTCCAGTTGCCACCGTTCCCATTCGATCCGTTAGCTTTCTTTTCCGCAAGGTGGAGGAAGTAATCCAGAAAGGATATTTTTCCCTTCTCACTACTGACAAACCCGTTACCGGTGGTTTGGAAATCCAGCGTCTGCTTCGCCCGGATCGATTCTGCAAGTTGAAGCATTCCCTTATTGTGTTCTTTCTCCAGATTTGTTTTGGGGCTTTCATATACGTATAGTTTTAACCATTCGTATCTCGTTTTCTGTCTGGGAGCCTGGAATACCAGATACAGACTATACATTTTCTTCTTTCCTTTAGCCGTAGTATCTCCCGATAACTGGCTGGCACGCTTTCTTAGATGAATTCGCATTGTTTTTCGATTTTTTGTTACTGTTCTGGGACTAAACTTCCCCAGGATCAGTCAATCGAACAACAGCTATCCCTATCTATGCGGGTTTTAAAGCAGGATTCTGAGTTTAGGTATATTCTCTGATAGAAAATACCCATTTTTTGAAGTGAGATTTTCGCGGATTCTTCATTCTGAAAAACCCAGATTTTTACAATAATGTTTGGATCCAAATCTTGCATATCCATCACCGTAATACACAACAGGTTACCCGGACTTTTGCTGAACGGATTTTAAACGGCTTTAAACCGGTTTATCCTCGTCAATTTTCGCTTCAATCTGCTTTTCGGAGTAAGTCTACATCTGAAAAGATCGCCGGTTTATTCAAAGGCATATACGTTTTAAATCGCCCTGTTCGCAAACACGGAAAATTCGATCTTGTATTCATGCTGCTCCTCCTCCATCTATCTCCGGTAACTCTCAGGTGGTTACCCGCGTTTTTAAGCATCTGATTTTACTCTCAATTCTCAATAACATTTTGGCGGATCGAAACAACACGCGATAGTGCACTCAAATAATTAAATTATGCAACACTTTCACCAACACATGGATTTTTATAATCAGCCTATCCGTCTGACCGAAGAGCAAATGAAAGAGCCAATGACCGTTATACAGGAGTTCTTCAGAAACTTCCATCTCATCGATGTAAGGCAAAAACTATGGAATTGGTTCGAAACGGCCATCACAACTGAAGACGGGTTATTCGATGAGGCGATGGAAAGAAGTGGCCTGGTACATTTTTATAACCAGCTTGAAGAACTGGCCGAAGCCGCTTATCTCATAGATCAACAAGCAAGAAAAAAGGGGCGCAAGAAGTAAAAGTAGATTCAATTTATGGCTTCGCTCCATGAAAAACCTGCGTCATTTCTTGAAGGCGTCTTGCAGTATCTTATTTGATTATTTTTTTGTATACAATTATCTTCTAGGAGTTCCCTGTTTACAATATCCCTTATTTGTAAGAGCCTAGGAATATTTTGGTCAGTCCATTTTAAAGAATAAACAACTTTTTGAAAGGTAATCCCGTTAAACGCGGCGTCAATTTTAAAACGTTCTGTATTTGTCAAGTCATGGTTTATCTTGCACGCAACCGCTTTGTCTCCAAAATTTGGAAGCATATCGTTAATATTAATTAGCTTCACAAGATCAATGATGACAATTCTGTGCTCTACGCAATAGTTCTTCCATATCTGCGGATGTCCATTAACGCCATCGTTTTCATGAAGCGATTCTCCTGTTAATGCCATCGGAAAATACTTCCAAAACTTACTTTGTTTTCTTCCGTAGAACCATGTAGCAGTATTTTCCTTCTCACAACTCTCGTCACTTGGATTAAATGTTCCAATAACAAGGATGTTGCAGTCAATAGCAATCGGTTTATCACAAAATAACTGACGTTGTTCTATAGTTATAAGTTCGTCTATGTATCTATGTATTATAGGCATATCCAATTACTACCCCTTTAAATATTAGGGTTTGAAACTAAAGAAATTATACGGTAAATGAACGCCCTTTCACAGCATTTTATTTAAACTCGCCTTCATAAACAAATGCTTCTTTCCAACCATCTGGGACTTCATCTTCCTAGCCAGTGTCCACCGCCTGAGCGTCAACGGTAACACATTTAACAATAGAGCCGCCTCTTTAAGGGCAAATTGAAGTTTACAATTCGAGGTCTTTGATATTTTCGTAAACTGTATTTACCAATTCTATCAATTTACTCGCCGTCTGTCCATTAGGTATAGCAATCCATATGTCATACGTATTCCAAACGGTTAGGTAATTATCATATAATTCATAGCATACATAGAGATATTTATCTTCAAAATCAGTATCTCTTTTTCCAAGATTTTCTAATTTTTTAGCAATCCCATTTTGAAGCAACTTGAATTGTTCAGTTTCAGGCTTTAAATTTTCGTTATCACTGAAAACTCCAATACTAAAATCCTGGCAATTTTTGGTATCAAAACACAATGCGATATAAGTATCATACCTTGTATTAGGCAGATAAAAGTAGAAATAAGACTCTTTGGCAATTCGTGTGCTTGTTCCCCAATCATAGTCTTCAATTCTTTTAATCCCTATTTTTTCAGCTTTTTCGCGTAGTTGTTGCTTTAACATTTCTAAAAGAGGATCGTAAACATTGTCCATTGTGCTCTTTACATCAAAAGCCGCAGACAATGAATCGCTGTTTGAAATGATTGTTTTAACAACTTCGCTTCCCATCTTTTTATTTGTTGACTGGTTGGTTAATTTTTTTAGGAGATATATGTATTGGGTTATGGATTCTCTGATTAAAGGAAAATCTACAACTTCCTTCTTGCATAATTCCAACCACGCGAGGATGTGGCATTTGTAGCTTATTGAAATTATTTTCTTAATGACTTCTACATCGGAACCTGTCGTCCAAACATCAGGCTTAATTCCATTTAAAGTCAAATAGAATAACCAAAATTGCTTCTTCCGTCTTCCGTAATTGTAATATCGCAATAATTGCTTTGGCTGGTCTCTTGCGTAAATCTTATTTTCAATAATTATACATTTATTCGCCCCTTCAATAAAAATATCTATTTCCCCGCCTTCAGTGAATTCATCATTAATTTTTCCAATTCGTTTTTTAAATTTTGCTGTACGCTGCTCAAATTCAGCGATGGACTCCTGTCCATCTTCTATGTGAAGGAGATGCTCATTGACATAATCTATAAATATTTTAATGAATTTATTACCCTGTCCATGGGAACCGCTGCTATTTAACAATTCCGTGATAAATGCGGAATGTGTCCAGTCTTCATTGGTTTCCATCCTCATAATACTAAACAGATTAAAGTCCTCTCCAGTTATTGAAGCGATCTCTTTATATTTTTTTTGAATAACCGTAACCTGTTGTAATAGGTTTTGTAATGGGTAAGTATCTATCATATTTTGAATAAGGTATTGTACATAAAAAATAGCCCCATATCTAAACATGTAAGTGGCAAAAAAGAATTAGTTCAGGGCATTATTTTTCGATCTTTAGTCAAATGTAACAGGCCCTCACGCTTAAACAAATGCTTCCGCCCCACCTTCTCCGACTTCACCTTCCCGGCCAATGTCCAGCGCTTCAGGGTCAAAGGTGACACATTCAACAAAAAAGCCGCCTCCTTCAACGTCAACCACTCCTTGCTCATATTTTAGCTTTTACAGCTCAATGATGTAGGGAGTCGTGACAATCTTTGCAGACTGAGACGAGCCATTTGATTGGCTCCTTTCCGATGTTCTTTTTTGCGTATTTCTTATGATGAACCTGGGTAGCACGAGCACCACAATAAACGCATCGCCAGTTATCTCGCTTGAGCACTACATAACGCTTTCGCTTCCATTCATCCGATTTAAGGTATCCATCCCTGTAATAGTCTCGACGACATATACGTTTCACCTCGGCCTCCCAACGACTAAATGCCAGTACAACAACTGGAAGAATTAGTAAAAGTAAGATCTGAAAATTCATTTTATTGGCATCATTAGTCTTCCTGTGTTTTGTTTGGTGTGTTGTTATACACCCGTCGTTTAAGATCCACTTAAAAATGGCTGTTTTTTCAACTGATCTTGATGTTCACTTTTGCTAAAGAATGGCCACACATCGTAGTCGCTCAATTTTCGCCACTCGTAATATGAAATAATATGTTCTTCTCTTTTATTTCTGTAATGGTGTCCAAGTGACAGAACCGATAAGATTAAATCTTTTAATGAAAATTGTAGCAGCGGATTGTTTGTGTTGAAATAAGGCCACTCATACTCTCTGTCGGAATGCAAAAATAAAATGCAGCGTGCAATAATTATTAATGCATCTTTAGTAAGGGCATCTGATTTTACTAATTTATGATTTCTTGTGTCATCGTATAGTCCCCAACATAATTCGAGCATTGGCCTGATGATTGGATCGTCATTGTCTTTCTTTGATAATTTTGAACGGTGATATTGCTCAGGAAGCCATCCGTCCGAAACGTCTTCCATAATGGCCTCTTCAAAGCCGTCGTTTGAAATCAGTCCAACTGATAAATGCCGTAAATGAAGTGCAAGCCTTCTTCTACGTTGCTTGTCTACCATAACGATGGTTTTGTTTGCGAATAACTCTTATTTACGAAACCCAAGATAAACATTTCCGAAAATGCCTGCAATAACGGAAGAAGCACCAAATTAAAGAATATCATTCGTTGACTTGTCGGCCATAACATTGGCTTCAATGCGCTTAAATCTTTCTTCCATTTCTATACGCATTTTTGCGTGCCCTATTCTCTTACAATAACTTTTCCCTAATTCAATAAGCCTTATCATTTCTGATCTATTATTAAACTCCTTTTCTACTGAAGCCCACATAAAATAAGTATCGGCTTTCTGGCGTTTATAATCATCAGTTTCTGGCAAGTCAATTTTTAGTGCCTCTTCAAATTTACCTCGACCAATCTCAAATTTACCTTGAAAAAATAAAAACCGAGCATACCCTCTAAGGCTCATATGTTCAATCGGATTTGATTGAGATTTTTCAATAGTTTTAATCCAATAAGAGTCGGCTTTCCCATAATCACCTATAGCAGAATAGGCATCAGCTAGTAAATTACAATCAATATCAGTTGTCAATGAATCATATTTTGTTACCAAAAAGTCGGCGTGAGCAATCAAAATTCGCCTTTGTGAATTATAGTTTCTCCGCAGATCGATAACGCCCTCTGAATTAAAAAGCTCATTATCTTGTCTGAGCTTAGAAAACTCAATGTTAATTTTTGCAATACTCTCAAGCGTGTCGCTTAAGCTTTTCCTTATTGCCCTCTCCTTTTCCCTATTTTTCTGAACAATTGATATAATAAGGGATAGTAAGGAGATGATCAAGGCTAAAATACTTACAATAATTGATCCCATATTTAAATGTTTACCGATCTTTCAATCTAATTTTATCACTACCGACTTCCTCGAACAGATGCTTATAGGCACCACTCGATTTAGTTGAGCGTAACATTACCTGAGTCACTAATGAAATAGTCCCTTCTCCTTTCGGAAAAAGGTTTCTCGTCGTGATAAATGAGGCAACTTCCTCAAACGTAGCCTCTCGATTTGGTTTACTAAGCAACGCCACCGCAATTGCTTCGTGTAACGATAGTATATTTCTTCTCGCCATTTCAGGATTATTGCAAAAGGGGAAAACTATTCTTGTGAATTTACCAAAAACTCCCGGTTAATCAAATGCTTCTTTCCCACTCTGTTCGTCCTGACAATACCCTGCTTTATCCATCTCCGTAACGTCTCCACCCGTATATTTAATAGAAGGCACGCCTCAGAAACTGTCAAATACGGTTTCCGGGTCAATTCATCCCAATTAACAAGATCATGCCTTAAATTCAAAGGCTCAACCCTCTTAAGAGTATCTATAGCCCCCAGCTTCTTATCCCGTTGATCCTTCTTATAGCCCTTCCGATTACAAGTATGGGAACAATAGCGCGTCTTAACAGTCTTTGCAATAAACTCCTGTCCGCAATACATACAACACTTTGTTATCCTGATATTACTACTCATAGCATTGGTTTTGTCGGTTAATTTCTCCTGAAAATGAGAGCGTTTGGCAGCGATTAGCATACTTTGCGAGCGTTTCGCTGCTATAATCTCCCCCTCTCGATATGAAGATCACCCGAAAACCCATCGTAGTCCCAAATTAGTAACAAGAAAATGGCCACTATGGGCAAAAGAAAGCGGAAGAAAGCAAAAGAAAACCCCTGATAATCAGGGGTCAAAGAATATAGTGCGCATCAACCGTGCACAAAATGTACAGGGGCTACTTCCCAATACAGAACTTACTAAATATATAATCCAGCTGATCCTCGCTCGTGATTTCCCCCGTGATCTCTCCCAGCGCATGCAAACAGCTCCGTATATCCAGCGACAGCAGATCACCCGGCAATTTCTCATCAAGCCCCTTATGGATTTCCCCCAGCGACGCCGCTACCTGTTGCAGTGCATGGTAGTGTCGGATATTCGTAACGATCGTTCCTTCCGTACCGGTCTTCCCATCCAGGACCAGATCAACCAGCCGCCGCTTCAACAGATCAACATGAAGACCCTGCCTCGCAGAAATAAAGACCACACCGGGAATAGAACGGAATTTTTCGCTTGCAGCATGTAAAGAGCGTTCGGAGTTAATACCCCTCGCCACATTTAACGACGATCCGGACTTACCATCCGTAGCTGCGTCTAAAGACAATCCAGACTTACCATCCGTAGCCGTATTCCCCTCCCCAAACGCATCGACCTTATTCCCGACCCATAAAATATTTTTTGTCCAGGCCGCCGGCACCCCGGTCATACCCACAGTTCCCTTCATCCAGCCAGCCTCACCACCTCGCCGCACATCCAATGTCTCACCTTCGGGATCCAATCCGGCTTCCTCCCCGCCCCCTGCCCCGCCGAGGCGCCCGCCCGCCTCCACCTCTTCCAGCCGGTCATTTACATCAAACAGATACAGCACAATATCCGCCTGCTCGATCTTCTCAAGGCTCTTCTCCATCCCCATGCTCTCGATCAGATCGGTGGTATGCCGCCGGATCCCCGCCGTATCGATCAGGCGGAACAGGATCCCATCGATATTCAGGATCTCTTCGATCGTATCCCTTGTAGTCCCCGCGATCTCACTGACGATCGCCCGGTTCTCATTCAGCAACGTATTCAGCAGCGTGGACTTCCCGGCATTGGGCTTCCCAACGATAGCCACCTGCACCCCGTTGCGGATCACATTGCCCAGCCGGAAGGACTGCAGCAGGGCAGCCGTAGTGTCTTCCGACTCGGTGATCAGTGCATAGAACCGGCTCCGGTCTGCAAATTCCACATCCTCCTGGGAGAAATCCAGTTCCAGCTCGATCAATGCCGAGAAGCTGATCATCTGCACCCTCAGCTCCTTCAAAGCCCGGGAGAATCCCCCCCGGATCGTATGCAGGGCCGTACGCGCCGACGCAGCCGTGTTACTGGCGATCAGATCGGCTACCGCCTCGGCCTGGGTAAGATCGAATTTGCCATGCAGAAAGGCCCGCTGGGTGAACTCCCCGGCCCTGGCCATCCTCGCCCCCTGGCGCAGAAAAGCCTGGATCACCCGCTCCTGGACATAGGGCGAGCCATGACAAGAGACTTCTACCACATCCTCCCCGGTATAGGACCGGGGTCCGCGGTACAGAGACACCACCACTTCATCCAGCGCCTCCTCCCCTTCTTTCAGGAAGCCGACATGCAGTGTGTGAGAGGGCTGCCCTTCTAAGTCCTTGGAAGGGAATAATTTATCAACGATGGGCCAGCTTGCGGACCCGCTCAGCCGGATCACCCCGATAGCGCCGATGCCCGGCGGCGTGGCCAGGGCAACAATGGTATCATCCCAGCCCGTTAATTTTCCCAGCATAGTGCAAAGATAAAAAAAACCTCTCCGCCAGTTGGCGGAGAGGTTATCAATATAAGTTTACCGGAGTGATTATTGCGCTTCGAGCTTGAACACGATCGGCTGTTTCTTGTAAGATTTCACCTGACGTCCGTTCTGGACGGCTGGCGTCCATTTACCGCTCTTCTTGATAACACGGATGGCTTCGTCTCTCAGCCCGCCGTCGGTTGGTCCGCCGATTGCCTGTACATCGCTCACATTACCTTCCTTGTCCACGATGAACTGAACGACCACAGTACCCTGGATTTCATTGTTCACCGCTTCGTCGGGGTAACGGAAGTTCTTGTTCAGATAACGCAGCCAGGCCGCCGAGCCACCGGGATATTCAGACTCGATCTCCACCTTTGTGAAAGTCTTGTCATAGTCTTCCGTTTCCTTGGGCGCTTCCACAACGCCTTTACCGGCATCCGATACAGGAGGGGCTGTAATGCCTTCATCCTTAATACCTTCCTGGTTCACCGTACCGATCTTGGTATCCTCCAGTTTCTCTTGTTCTGGTGGCTTTTCTTCTTCTTTTACCTGATCATCCTTGACGATCTTAGGAGGCGTGAATTTAGCCATTTCCACCTTGGGAGGCTCCACCTTGGGAGGTGGGGGTGGTGGCGGCTCATTCTTCTTTTCTTCCTTTACCTCTTCCAGCTGTACGTCCTGGACGACCAGGTCCTTCTTCTTACCGCCATCGTTCAGGTTGGACACCAAAAAAGCGATGAACAGCAGTAGAATGAACGCGGCCGTACCGATAAGGGCCCAGATCAGGCGCTTATTGTACGTTTTGCGGAGGTCATAGGCGCCGTATTCCTTGTTCCTACCCTCGAAGATAATGTCGAGGATATCGGCGGTTAGTATTTTGTTGACTTCCATTGTTGAGCAGTTTAATTGTTATTTGTACCTCGGGTCTCTTCGAAATTTAGACCCTCGGTCCAAAATTTCTAACGATTGGCCTTCGGCCGATGGACCATCGTCCATCTATTAGATTCCTACCGGACATAATTCCATAAAGGAATTCCGTCTATTTTATACCATTTGCCTGTTCCGTAAGCTGGATGATCTTATATTCATCGGCTGTGATGTCCACAAGGGCATAACGCTTGATCCCGT
This sequence comes from Puia sp., assembly GCA_035317125.1. Classification (GTDB taxonomy): domain Bacteria; phylum Bacteroidota; class Bacteroidia; order Chitinophagales; family Chitinophagaceae; genus Puia. The sequence goes on along the minus strand of DATHHO010000036.1, from coordinate 59,253 downwards.
CGATCGTCATCTCATCCAGCAGGTCCACCGTATTCTTATAGGTAGCGTCCTGCGTAGGCTTGATAATGACCATGAAATCCTTGGCGTCGGTCCTTCTCTTCTTGTCGAGGATAACATCCCGGATAGCCTTGAAATTAGAGGTCTGTATTTTCGTCGGATCCAGTCCTTCGTAATAATACACATGATTCTGCTTTCCGGGCATCACCGTCAGGGCCGCCGATTCTTTCAGCTTATTCTGTTCATCGGGCTTGTCGGTATCCTTCGGCAGGTATAATTTCATGGCCGTTGGTTGGCTCATGGTAGTGGTAAAGATGAAAAAGGTGATCAGCAGGAACCCAAGATCCACCATCGGGGTAAGATCCACGCGGGTAGACAGCTTCTTCGCTTTTTTGACGCCGGGGCCTTTTTTATGGCCGCCACCGCCTGATGTATCCATTTCTGCCATAACTCAGCTTTTTTTAAAGTTACAAATTTAAATCTTGAGAGCGAAGCGAACCCCCGGATTTCCGGGGCAATCTTTTTGACTATTCAGAGCTCTTATTCCCAGACGCCTGCTGTACCTTCCACAGCTCGGATCCTGAGGGCGCAGCCACCGGGCTGGTCACCATCTGGAACTTCATCTGATCGTTCTTTTTGAAAGCTATAATTACGCCCTGGAAAGATGGATATTTAGCATCGTTGTCCCCTTTTACCAGCAGGTTCATCTTAGTTCCCTGGAAAGCGCCAACGGCAGCCCTTATCCAGTCGATCAGCTCATTGTCCGTACTGTCCTTTGTAGGAATGCCGGGCAGGTTCAGTCCTTTTAACTGTTCCTGGGGCTTGCTCAGATAGGCAGGCAACTGGCTGAAAGGCACCCCGATGAAATAAGCGGGATTCTTGACGAAATTGTTCTTCTGGGCATCCGTCAGGTTCAGGTTCTTGGCCGTGCTGATCGCATCGATGATGTCTTTCTTCTCGTTCACGTTCTTATCCGATACGGAAAGATAGATCTTCCCATCCTTATCCATCGTGATCAGGACTACGTCGACGTCCTTCGCGATCTTGGAGGATACGGAGCTGGGGGTCACCACGGTCAGTGCCTCCGGAGGCTTGAATTTGGTCGCCAATATGAAGAAAGACAGGAGCAGGAATGCCACATCGCACATCGCGGTCATATCGATACTCGTGCTTTTACGAGGTATTTTGGCTCTAGGCATTATTCAATGTTTATTTATTAATAGATTCATTTTCCCTGAGATTCCATAACGATCTTGCTAAAATCTGCAAAAAAGTTTAGTGAATTATTTGTACAGGGAAGCAAAGCTTTGCGTAAGGGTGAAACCGCTTTCGTCAATGCCGTAGGTAATGCCATCTATCTTAGTAGTGAAAATGTTGTACATGATGATCGAAATGGCGGAAGTACCGATACCCAGTGCGGTATTGTACAATGCCTCGGAGATACCTTCAGACAGCTTCTGAGCAGCTTCTCCACCACCGCTTTCGCCCAATGCGGCAAATGAGGTGATCATACCGATAACCGTTCCTAACAGACCCATCAGGGTAGCTACGGAGGCGATAGTAGAAAGAAATACCAGGTTCTTTTCCAGCATCGGCAGTTCAAGGGAAGTAGCTTCTTCGACCTCTTTCTGGATCGCCAGCACTTTCTGTTCGGTATCCAATTCTCCAGCGTTGATCATTTCCTTGTATTTGCGCAGACCAGCCTTCATGACGTTGCCAACGCTGCCTTTCTGCTTGTCGCATTCTGAAATGGCGGCATCGACGTTCTTGTTGGCCAGATGATACTGTACTTTGCGGATGAACTCGGCGATATTACCGGTGCCGGTCGCTTTGCTTATGGTCATGAAACGCTCGATCACGAAAGTGATGACAGTCAGTAACGCTCCGATCAGGATCGGCACGATGACGCCACCCTGGTACATACGGGAAAACCCTGACTTGGGGCCCTGTTGGTTAGGATGGAAACCACCGGCAAGATCGGGGTGGGTAAAATTACCGTCAGCGCCAATGATAAACCTCCAGATCAGATAGCCAGAGATAATACAGACCAGCGGTGCTACCCACGAGATCGAATTGCCTTTTTTCTTCGGTTGTACGGATGTAGAGCTTTTAGCTGCTGTCGCTGCAGTCGGTTTTGTCAATTCAGCCATGATCGTTTGTTTTTAGTGTTTTAAAAAATTCAAGTATGTAATAGTAATAGAAAATGATTATACAATTCTAAGGAAAAAAGCTTTCCGATAACGATATTGGGTGAATTTTTTTAAGGCCTCACAAGATAAGGAATTTCCAGAATGTACAAATTCAATTTATTGTTGCCACAATGACCCGGCCAAAAGCCTCTCAATAGCCCGCTGCGACAAGGTCTCAGCCCCCGCAGGTGAGCGCGGGAAACCAACAAATTACTCGTATCTCAGGGCCTCGATAGGGTTCAGCCTCGATGCCTTCAGCGATGGATACAAGCCCGCCAGAAGCCCCACCAGCGAACAGAGAACGACGCCAAGGATCAACCATTGCCAGGGGAATACGAAGCCCGTATTCAACACCAGGGAGAAGCTGTTCCCCACGATAATCCCCAGAATGATACCGAATATCGCCCCGATCAGGCTGATCAGGATGGATTCGAAAAGGAACTGCTGTCTGATATTCCGCTGCCTGCCCCCGATGGCCTTGATCAGGCCTATTTCCTTGGTCCTCTCCGTCACGGAGACCAGCATGATGTTCATAAGCCCCACCGCCGCCCCGATCAGGGTGATCACCCCGATGACTATGGCGCTCAGCGTGATCAGGCTGAGGTTCTTCAGCAACATCTGCACCACCGTGTCGCTCTTGTCGATCATGAAATTATTCTCCTCCGTGATCGTCAGATGCCGTACCGGCCGGAAGATCCCTTCCGCCTGGTCGATGGCCCCTTCCAGCATTTTTACGTCCGCCACCTTCACCTGGATGGAAAAAGAGGCATTCGCATTGGAGTTGAAGAACTGACGCACGTTGGAATACGTGCAGATAATGGCATTGTCCCAGCTTCTGCCAAGGGTTGATCCCTTTGAATCCAGGACCCCCACGACACGGTAGGGAATATTGTTGATATGTATTATTTTTTCCAGCGGCCTTTCCGGGTTGCTGCCAAAGAATTTCTCTGCCAGGGTGCTGCCGAGCAGACAAACATTCCGGGCGCTCCGCGTATCCAGATCATTGAGGTTCCTCCCTGCTGAGAGACTATAACCATTCAATTCCATATAATTTTCGTCGCCGCCCGAAACCGTTACATTGGGATTGGTCTTTTTATCACCCAGCGAGACCACCGCATTTCCTGTGCCGGGAAAGCTCAGGCCTACCTTAGCCGGGTACTGGAATCGCTCCACGAATGTTTCCGCCTGTATCTTCGTTATTGGCTTGCCAAGATTGGATTGCTTCTGTTTGCGCTGTCCCTTTTTTTGTTTCTCCACGCTGGAATTGCCACCGAAATGCATCTGCCATTCCTTATAGTGAATGATAAATCCATTGGCGCCCATAGCGGAAAAGCTCTCCGTGAACTTTTGTTTCATGGCCTCGATAGCTGTATTGATGCCCACAAGGGCCATGATGCCAAAGGCGATGATGGCCACCGTAATACCCGTGCGCAGTTTATTGCTCCGTATCGTGCGAAAGGACAGGTCCAGCGTGTCTCGGATCTTCATGCAGTTAAATGAGTTGCTCTAAATTAACGATATTCCTCCTAAGCGGGGGAATTCTTCAATGGATGGGTAGAAATGGTCAATCTTTGGGGAAATAGGGACGACCCCCCGGATCATGCCGTGCCAGCAGGTTCCGGCCCTTACAAATAGATCATATTATGCAGCTGGTCGATAAGCCAATCGGGAAAAATACCCAGAAAGATGATGGCTGCGGCCACCAGGATCAGCAATCCCTTGAATGCAGGCCCAAGGTCCATTTCCTGCACATCCCCTTCCTTGAAATACATGGCCTGGATAACGCGGAAATAATAATATACGCTGACCACCGCGCAAAGCACCGCAAAGATGACCAGCCAGAGATATTTGCCCGTGCTGATCACCGCGGATAGCATATAATACTTGGAGAAAAATCCCCCGGTCAGGGGGATGCCGGCCAGCGACAGCAGAAAAATGGTGCAGGTGGCTGCCAGCACAGGCTGATTCCTGGCCAGCCCATTGAAGCCCTCGAACGTATAATCCTTCATTTTGATCAGGATGGCAAATATACCGATGGTTGCCAGGCTGTAGGCCGCCGTATACAGGATGATCCCGTCCTTACCAATCTGATTCAGGGCCAGCAGGGCCATCAGCATAAAGCCTGCCTGGGCGATGCTGGAATAGGCCAGCATGCGTTTGACGCTCTGCTGGAAGACTGCGGTAAGATTACCGATGAACAGCGTTGCCGCCGTGATGATCGCTACGAATATCTGCCATTTCGGCTGGCTGTCCAGAAAGGCTTCGTCGAACAACCGGATAAAGCCGATGAAAATGGCGGATTTCACGATCGTGGCCATAAAAGAGGTGAATACAGTTGGAGCGCCATCATAGACATCCGGGGTCCAGAAATGGAAGGGCGCCGCGGATACCTTGAACGACATGGACACCAGCAGCAGCAGCAATCCGGAAATGAACAGGGGAGAGATCGCCGCCTTGCCGACGGCCAGATCGTCGATAAAGAAGGTTCCGTTCTGACTGGCTCCGTATAAAAAAGCGATCCCCAGCAACATCACACCAGTGGAAAAGGCGCCCATCAAAAAATATTTCAGCGAAGCTTCGTTGCTTTTGAGGTTACGCTTGTCGCTTCCGGTGAGGATATACAAAGGGATGGAAATGATCTCGATCCCCAGAAAAAGCATCAGCAACGTGTTAAAGGTGGTTACCAGGGCCACGCCACACAGCACAAAAAAGATCAGCGCAAAATATTCCGCCAGGTTGGGTCCCACTTTTTCCATATCCCTCCCCGATAACAGAAAGTACAACAGCGTGCTGCCGAATACGACGCTGTTGCCCAACAGCCCGAACGTATCGAAGAACAGCATCTTATGGGTGTCCACGGCAAAAAAATGGATCCCCGCCATATCCTCGTAGTTCGCAATAAGCAACAGGACCAGACCCACGATCGCGGTGATCCGGATGGCGCGCTTGTTCTTCGTGAAGATCCCGCTGAACATCATGACAACTCCCAGGAAAGCCGATAAAATAATTGAATTCATATTACAATTTGTAATTCATTTTTGTAATGATCGTCTCCACGGTGTCCTTCGTCAGTTCCAGAACAGGTTTCGGGAAGACCCCGATCACAACGATGATCACGACGATAAAGGCAAGGATCAGCTTCTCATTCAGCCGGATATCCCTGGCTGTTTCCGTCAGCTTGTTGGTATTGCCGTAAAATACTTTCTGGATCATATTCAGTGTGTACACGGCCGACAGGATGATCGTAAGTCCGGCTGACACGGTGAACACCACATTATATTTTGTAACGGCGGAACTATACACCCCGCTGAACAGCAGGAACTCCCCGATAAAGGCATTGGTCAGCGGAAGGGCGACATTGGCCAGCGCCACGATCACCAGCAGGATCGCCAGGGTCGGGGCTTTCTGCGCCAGTCCTCCCAACTCCGATATCTTGCGCGTATGGAATTGTCTTTCGATCAGCTCCACCACGATCCACATGCCGATGATATTGATCCCATGGTTGAACATCTGGATCATTACCCCCTGCATCCCCGTAGCCGTGGTAGCAAAAATAGCCAGACACATCAGCCCGATATGCGCAATAGATGAATAGGCGACCAGCCGCTTCAGATCGTCCTGCTGGATAGCGATCAGCGAAGCATAGATCATCCCGATGATACAAAGGCCCGAGGCCGTGTCTCCCCATGCATACGTACTCACCGGCAGCACCGGCGCCAGCCAGCGGATGACCCCGAACAATCCCATTTTCACCATGATCCCGCTCAGCACCATCGTCACGGCCGTTGGCGCCTGCTCATAGGTATCGGGCTGCCAGGTATGCAGCGGCCAGATGGGCATCTTAATGCCGAAGGCGATAAAGAACAGCCAGAACAGCCACATCTGATCCTCGCTGGAGATCCTCGTCCTGAGCTTATAAAAGGAGTTCAGGCTGAAAGAATGGTCCGGCGTATGGGAATACAGCCAGATGATCCCCACCAGCATCAGCAACGAGCCCATGAACGTATAGATAAAGAACTTGAAGGTCGCCTGGATCCTTTTCTCTCCACCCCATTGCGAGCAGAGGAAATACACCGGGATAAGGGCCAGCTCCCAGAAAAAATAGAACAGCAGGGCGTCGAAGGCCACGAATACCCCCATCAGACCGGCCTGGGATAAAAGCATCAGCGCATAAAAATTTCTCGCCTTCTTCTGTCCGTTGCGATCATATTCAACACGCCAGGTAGCGATAAAGATGATGGGGAACGACAGGGCCGTCAGCAGGCAAAGGATCTGCCCCATGCCATCCAGCCCCACGGTAAAGCGGCTTCCCAGAGATTTCAACCATTCCACATCGGTGTGCAGCCACACGCTTCCTTTGGCGAGGCCAAGACCCGCCAGCGAGACGATCAGGGTGACGACAGAGGAGAACAGGCTCCAGGCCCTGGCGCCGTTTCCACTTTTTATAAAATACCCGGCAAGTCCGCACACCAGAGGAATCAGGATCAGTAGAACAGGGATCATGCTTATTATATTATTGAAAAGGTTATTTCTTTATGAACAATTCCACCAGGAACAGGACCAGGATGCCTACGACCATCAGTAATACGTAGCCGCCTACCTGGCCGCTCTGCAAGAGACGGATCTGCCGGCTGCCATACTGCACCAGCCTCCCCACTCCGTTTACGATCCAGTCTATCACATATTTATCCAGGAATCCGAACAACTTGCCCAGCACGTTCACCGGTCTCACGATAAGGGCATCGTACAGCTCATCGACATACCATTTATTGGCGAGGACTTTCCCAAATCCCGTCGCATCGCTAAGCTCAGGTTTCCGGGTAAACTTTACCAGCGCCCAGATCGTTCCGATAAGCGCTACCACCACCGATATTCCCATCAGCGCCAGCTCACCGGGCCCGCCGCCCTCATGCACGGCATCCGCCTGCAATTTTTCAGAGGTCTGGAATATTGGCCCAAGGAAATGCTGCAGCCAGTGCGAATCCTTCGCAAAGACCTCGGGAATACCCAGAAATCCTGCCCCCGCGGCCAGCAGCGCCAGCACGATCAGCGGTATGGTCATGGCCGAAGGGCTCTCATGCAGGTGTTGCTCTTGCTCCGGCGTCCCGCGGAACTTGCCAAGGAACACCATAGCATAAAGCCGGAACATATAAAAGGCGGTCAGCAGCGCGGTCGCTACTCCGATGATATAATATACAGGGCCCTTCCCGTATGCCGCGCCCAGGATCTCGTCCTTGGAAAAGAAGCCGGAGAAAGGCGGGATCCCGGCAATCGCCAGACAGCCGAGAAGGAACGTGATATGCGTGATGGGCAGGGATTTCTTCAATCCCCCCATTTTACGGATATCCTGCTCGTTGTGTATGGCGTGGATGACCGAGCCGGCTCCAAGGAATAACAGGGCTTTGAAGAAGGCATGGGTCATGACATGGAATACCGCGCCGGTATAAGCGCCAGCACCCAGGCCAAGGAACATATAGCCCAGTTGGCTCACCGTAGAATAGGCGAGGACTTTCTTGATATCGTTTTGTTTGAGGGCGATCGTGGCGGCCAGCAGCGCGGTCGCCAGCCCGGTTATGGCCACTACGGTGAGCGTGACGGGCGCCAGCGTATAAAGGATATTGCTGCGCGCGATCATATAGATCCCGGCAGTGACCATCGTGGCCGCATGGATCAGGGCCGATACGGGTGTCGGGCCGGCCATGGCATCGGGTAGCCAGGTATAGAGCGGTATCTGTGCGGATTTGCCGGTGGCGCCTACGAACAGCAGCAGCGTGATGCCCGTGATCGCCGTTACGGAACTTCCTCCCGCGCGGGAAAACACCTCGCCGAAGCCGGTGCTGCCGAATTGGTTGATCATCCAGAAAATGGCGATCAGAAATCCCAGATCCCCGATCCGGTTCATGATGAACGCTTTCTTCGCGGCATTGCCGTATTCGATGTTCTTGAACCAATAACCGATCAGCAGATAAGAACATAGTCCTACGCCTTCCCATCCGATGAACATGACCACATAGTTGGCGCCCAGCACCAGCAACAACATAAAAAAGATGAACAGGTTCAGATAGGAAAAATACCGGGCGTAATGAGGCGGCTCCTCATCGTGCATATACGCCGTCGAATACATATGGATCAGAAATCCTACACCGGTAATGATGAGCAGGAACAAGGCCGTCAGCTGATCTACCTGAAAGGCGAAGGGTATTTTCAGCAGACCCACATTGATAAAGTCGAAGAGAGGGATCACTGCGGGCTGGAAACCTTCCTGTCTCACCTCGCCGAAAAGCAACAGGCTCAGGATAAAAGAGCCAAGGATGGTAATACATCCAAGGATCCCGGACACGTTCCTCGAAAGGCTGTTCCGCAACAGGCCATTGATCAGGAACCCGGCAAGCGGCAGGACGGGGACAAGCCAAACTAAATTCATAATACTACTCATATAACGATTATGTCTTTATCCTTGCGGTCATTGTTTCAGTCTGCGGTCAATAACTCAATCTCTGATCAAAACCCGATCTCCGGTCACGAACCCGAACCGCGGTCAATGTTTCAGTCTGTTCAGGAAATTCACATCTATCGAATGCGTGTTCCTGTACATCATCACGATAATGGCCAGGCCCACGCTTACCTCCGCGGCTGCCACCACCATGATAAAGAAAACGAACAGCTGCCCGTCGATCCCGGCGTTCGGGTTGACGATCCCCAATGCATGGAAATGCATTTTCGAAAAGGCGACCAGCAAAAGGTTTACGGCATTCAGCATCAGCTCCACGCACATAAAAATAATGATCGCGTTCCGCCGGGTAAGCACGCCCGCTACTCCGATACAGAAAAGCGCCACAGACAGAAATATGTAATAATTTATCGGCATAGTCCATTTTTTATTACGGCCCCGGGCCGCTGATCAATCTTTCTTCCCGATCACCACAACCCCCACCATCGCGCTCAGGAACAGTACGCTGCTGATCTCGAAGGGCACCACATAGTCGTTAAAAAGACTGAGCCCCAGATAATGGATCAATCCGATATTGCCCCCGCCCATATCGGCAAGCTGGCTTTTCAGATCGGCATTCTTCAGCGCGGCTACCAGGACCAGCAGCAGCGATCCACCCGCTACCACACCGGCTATCTTCAGCCATTTGTTCTTCTGTGGCTCGGTATCCGAATTCAGGTTCATCAGCATGAACACGAACAGGAACAGCACCATGATCGCACCCGCATACACGATGAGGTTCACGATGGCCAGGAACTGGGCATTCATCAATATATAATGTCCGGAAATGGCGAAGAAAACAAGGATCAGCCACAGGACGCTGTGCACCGGATTTTTGCTGACCACTACCAGGATAGCGCTGAGCAGCGCCATAATACTTAAAAACCAGAACAGGATTTGTGTGATACCCATCGGGCAGTTGGTTGTTGTTTTTATTTTTATTCTTATAGTTGACTAAGCCCTGGGAGCATGCGCCCCTCTTGCTTTCTCATATTCTTCTGGTTGTGTCACCGGGTCGGGGATCAGCAGATCGGCTTTCCCATAAATAAAGCTTTTACGCGTGTAATTCGACGGGGTAAAGGTTTCCGATAAGTAGATCGCATCTTTCGGGCAGGCTTCTTCGCAAAGTCCGCAGAATATACAGCGCAGCATATTGATCTCATACCTCGCCGCATATTTCTCTTCCCGGTACAGATGCTCTTCTCCCGGCAGACGCTCGGCGCCCTCCATGGTGATCGCTTCGGCAGGACAGGCCACGGCGCAGAGACCACAGGCCGTGCAACGTTCTCTGCCTTCTTCATCCCTGTTCAATACATGCAGGCCACGGAAGACGGCGCTGAACGGCCGCGTCTTCTCTGGATAGTTCACCGTCGGCCTCTTCTTGAACATATGCCCGAAGGTGATGGCCATCCCCCTGGCTATCGCAGGGATATACATCTTCTCCCACATCGTCATCGGCTTGCGCTCCACCGCCTTGCTTCTGTTCGTCAATGATTCCATAAACAATAATTTAGAAATGCCAATGGTTCTGATGCAATAATAGCACAAATCCGGTCACCAGCATGTTGATCAGTGCAAGGGGGATCAGTATTTTCCACCCCAGGTCCATGAGCTGATCATAACGGAAGCGGGGGACCGTCCACCGCACCCACATGAAAAAGAATATAAACGCTACCACTTTGAAGAACAAGCTCAGCGCCTGCAAAATGGCCAGCGGGTTCTGCCCGATATGCTGGCCAAGGGCGTCGTCGTTCACAAAAGGAATATCGTAACCGCCAAAATACAGCGTGGCCATCACAGCGCTGCTGATGAATACATTGATATATTCGGAGAACAAATAGAAACCCAGCTTCATGGAAGAATATTCCTGGTGGAAGCCCATGTTCAGTTCGCTGTCCGCCTCGGACAGATCGAAGGGCGTACGGTTGCACTCCGCAAAGGCACAGACCAGAAAGATAAGAAAGCCCAGGGGCTGCACCAATATATAATAATGTCCATGCTGCTGTTGTTCCACGATCGTCTTCAGGCTCAGGCTGCCGCTCATCATCAGCAGAGCGATGATCGCCAGCCCCATGGCCAGTTCGTACGATATGATCTGCGAGGCGCCCCGGATGGCGGCCATCAGCGAGAACTTGTTATTGGAAGCCCATCCCCCGATCATCACTCCATACACGCCCATGCTCACCACCCCGAAAATATAGAGGATGCCGATATTGATGTCGGCGATCTGCATCGTTATGTTACGGCCAAAAAGGTTAAAATGACTGCTCCAGGGAACGACCGCGCTCGTCATCATCGCCGTGAGCATCGCCAGTCCCGGTCCCAGCACGAAGAGGAATCTGCTGGATGACGCAGGAATGATCTCTTCTTTCATAAAAAGCTTCAGCCCGTCGGCCAGCGGCTGGAACAACCCGAAAGGGCCCGCGCGGCTGGGGCCCCTGCGATCCTGCATCCACGCGGCCACCTTACGTTCCAGATAGGTCTCGTACATGGCTATCAGCAGCGACACGCTGATGATAAGAAGGATCAGCACCGCTTTTTCGATCAGCAAAACCCAGTCAATAGTCAGGAATAATGGATGCATTATTGAATTCAGGGTTTAGGGTTATGATTGAAGTGGGTAAAATCGGTCGAGTGGGACGGTCCGTTGATCTTCGACAGGTCCACATCGGGTGTATTCACATCGCTTACGCTATGGATATCCATCAGCAGCCTGGGTTTGCGTCCATCCAATACATCATAGAGTACTTCCTGCGGTTTCACCGTTCCTACATAGTGCCCCTGAGAGATCACCGAATGGCGGCTGATCTTTGTAGGGCCTTCTATCTGCCAGTCGGAAGTCTTCTTGGTTTCGAAGCGGCATTCATTACAGATCCAGTCTTCTACTTCTCCCCACTGGTCTTTACGGGCAGTCACCCTGAATACCTCATCTCCTCTGTACCAGAGGGTAGCTTTTCCGCAACATTTCGGGTTGCTGCAGTCGCGGTGGGCGTCCACCGGCTTCAGGAACCAGACCCGGTTCTTAAAGCGGAAGGTCTTGTCGGTAAGCGCACCTACAGGACATACGTCGATGATATTGCCGATAAAATCGTGGTCGAGGGCCTTTTTGATATAGGTCGCGATCTCGGAATGATCTCCCCTGTCCAGTACCCCATGCTCTCTTTTTTCCGTCAGCTGGTCGGCGATATACACACAGCGGTAACAGAGGATGCAGCGCGTCATGTGCAACTGGATATACGGACCGAGGTCATGTTTTTCAAAGGTCCTGCGCGGGAATTCATAACGGGTACCCTCCCGGCCATGCTCATAGCTGAGGTCCTGGAGCGAACATTCTCCCGCCTGATCGCAGATAGGGCAATCGAGGGGATGGTTGATCAGCAGGAATTCCACGACCCCGTTACGGGCGTCGATCACTTTCTCGCTGGTGATATTCTTGACGACCATCCCATCCATGACGTTGGTCCGGCAGCTGGCGATCAGCTTGGGCATCGGCCTCGGATCAGCCGTGGAGCCCGCAGCAACCTCCACCAGACAGGTACGACATTTTCCCCCGCTGCCTTTCAGCCTGGTATAATAGCACATAGCGGGTGGGGCCACATCACCGCCGATGCGGCGGGCAGCCTGCAAAATGCTGGTTCCCGGCTCCACCTCGATGGTGATATTATCGATAGTTACTTTCAATAATTTCTTTTCGTCAGCCATATCGTATTATTTGTTATCCATTCTGGTCATTTCAGCCGTCTCCGGTCCCGTGCCTTTTCCCGCGCCGGCAATCTGCCGGTCTCTCATCCCTATCCAGGGTTGCGGTGCTTGCTCCACAGCCCCCTACGCCGGCGCAACCGCCTCCAAAGGGTCCGCATAATTCGCCAATCCATAATTCCGGGTCAGACACTCCACCGGATTGTTCACATGCCATTCGAACTCGTCCCGGAAATGCCGGATCGACGCCGCTATCGGCCAGGCCGCCGCATCTCCCAGGGGACAGATCGTGTTCCCTTCGATCTTACGCTGGATATCCCACAGCAGATCGATATCGCTGGACTTGCCCTTGCCATATTCTATATTCTTCAGGATCTTTTCCATCCACCCCGTTCCTTCCCGGCAAGGTGAACACTGACCGCAGCTTTCATGCCGGTAGAACCTTGCAAGGGTCAGCGTATGACGGACCACGCACTGGTCTTCGTCGAGCACGATAAATCCTCCGGAACCCATCATCGAGCCCTTGGGGAATCCGCCATCGGCAAGGCTCTCGTAGTTCATCATCCGGGTCTCTCCCTTCACGGTCTTCAGCAGCAGATTGGCCGGCAGGATAGGGACGGACGAGCCCCCGGGTATGCAGGCCTTCAGACGTTTCCCGTTGGGGATGCCGCCACAATATTCTTCCGAATAAATAAATTCTTCCACAGAAATGGTCATATCGATCTCATATACGCCCGGCTTGTTGATATTACCGCAGGCCGACAGCAGCTTGGTGCCCGTCGACTTGCCCACGCCGATCTTCGCATATTCTTCACCGCCGATATTGAGGATCGGTACGATGGCGGCAAGGGTCTCCACATTGTTCACCACAGTAGGGCTGTCCCAGAGCCCCCTGATAGCCGGGAATGGAGGTTTGATGCGCGGATTGCCCCTCTTGCCTTCAAGGGATTCGAGCAGGGCTGTCTCTTCGCCGCAGATATACGCGCCCGCTCCGCGGTGCACATAGATCTCGAGATCATAACCGGTGCCCAGGATATTCGTTCCCAGCCAGCCCGCAGCCTTTGCTTCTGCAATGGCCTGATCGAGGATCTCGGGGATCCAGGCGTACTCGCCCCGGATATATATATAGGTTCGCCTGGCGCCAAGGGCATAGGATGAGACGATAAGGCCTTCGATCAGCAGATGCGGAAGGAATTCCATCAGATACCTGTCCTTGAATGTGCCCGGCTCCGATTCATCTGCGTTGCAGACCAGATAACGGGGTATGCCCTCCGGTTTGGCGAGAAAGCTCCATTTCATACCCGTCGGGAAGCCCGCTCCACCACGACCGCGCAGGCCGCTCTTCTTCACCTCGTCGGTGACCTGGTCGGGGGTCATCGTCTTCAGGGCCTTTTCCACGCTCAGATAGCCGCCTTCGCGGCGATAGACCTCATAGCCGCGGATGCCCGGAACGTTTGCTTTTTCTAATAATAATTGTCTACCCATGCTGAATAACGTTTGGTCCTGACCCGGTATTAATCCGGGTTTGTGGACTTATCTTTAAATGATCCCGGTTTCCTCGTATATAAAATGATCTGGATCAACAAGGCTATCCCCATCGCCAGCGCTACAGATAACAAAATTTGCCTTTCAGGCCCCTTTCTCAGGTTCATGCTGATGAGACACAGGACGACTCCCCCCAGTCCCAGCAGCCGCGTTATCATCCTGAAATTTTTTCTGCTTGTCATAGCCTCAGTTATTCGTCGCAGCCGTCTGCCTGCACTCTTCGATGATCGCGTCCACTTTTTCCTTCGTCAGGTGCTCCCGGAAGAATTTCCCCAGCTGCATCATGGGCGCATACCCGCAGGCCCCGAGACATTCCACGGTCTTCAGACTGAACAATCCATCCGCCGTCGTCTCCCCTACCCCGATATTCAGTCTCGCCTTGATATGCTCGATGATCTGATCGCTGCCGTTCAGCATACAGGGGCCCGTCTGGCAGACCTCGAACATATAGCGGCCCACCGGCTTCAGATTGTACATGGAATAAAAAGTCGCCACCTCATAGACCTCTATCGGCTCCAGCCGGAGAAGACCGGCGACATAGTCCATCGTTTCCGGACTGAGCCAGCCGCCGAATTCCTCCTGCGCCAGATGCAATACCGGCAGCAACGCGCTCTTCTGCTTGCTCTCCGGATAGTGGGAGATGATCTCCTCTACCTTTTTTAATTTTTCGTCTGAAAATTTTATCATACGCGAAATGTAAAATCATTTGTTGATCAGCTTCTGCGCGCTCTTCACCATCGTTGCGACGCTCCGTTGTAGGCATTTCCTCTGTTCATCTTTTCTTGGGCCGCGAGCGGCCCACCTCTAATGTCGGCCCTTCGGGCGCCGGCCCCGTGGGCCGTCTGGCCGGGTTGTCCTTAGGCATCCATTTCTCCAGCTATCAGATTCAGCGAGCTCATCACGATGACCGCATCGCTCAGCATCGCGCCCTTGGTCAACTCCGAATAAGCCTGGTAATAAATAAAACAGGGCCGGCGGAAATGAAGCCGGTATGGCGTCCTTCCCCCGTCGCTGATCAGATAGAATCCCAGTTCTCCATTGCCTCCTTCCACCGACTGGTAGACCTCGCCCGGAGGGATCTCCGTCTCGCCCATGACGATCTTGAAATGCCAGATCAAGGCTTCCATCTTGGTGTACACATCTTTTTTCTCCGGCAGGTAGTAGGCGGGCGCATCGGCATGGAAAACTTCCGCCTCGGCGCCTTTGAAGGCCTTTACTTTCTCGTAGGCCTGTCCGATGATCCGCAGGGACTGCCACATCTCCTGATTACGCACGAGGAAACGGTCGTAACAATCGCCTGTTTTTCCCACCGGTATTTCAAAATCAAAATCTTCGTAGCTGGAATAAGGGGTATGGACCCGTACATCATAATCTACACCGGCCGCCCGCAGGTTGGGCCCCGTAAATCCATAATTCAGCGCCCTTTCTGCGGCGATAGGTCCTGCGCCGATGGTGCGCTCCATGAAAATACGGTTACGCGTGAACAGGTTTTCGAACTCCTTCAGCACATCAGGGTATTCGGCCAGAAATCTATCCAGCTTCTGAAAGGCAGTTGGAGTAAAATTACGCTCGAATCCACCGATACGTCCGATATTCGTCGTGAGCCTGGACCCGCAGATCTCTTCATAGATCTCATAAATCAGCTCCCGGTACTGCATGACATAGAGGAATCCCGTAAAAGCGCCGGAATCTACCCCGACCACCGAATTACAGATCAGATGATCCGAGATCCTCGACAACTCCATGATGATGATGCGCAGATAATCCACCCGTTTAGGAGTCTTTACGCCCAGCAATTTTTCGCAGGTGATATGCCAGCCCATATTGTTGATGGGAGAAGAACAATAGTTCAGCCGGTCGGTCAGCGTCGTGATCTGGAACAAAGGACGCCGTTCGGCTATCTTTTCAAAGGCGCGGTGAATATACCCCACCGTTTGCACGGCGTTGACGATCCGCTCTCCATCGAGTTCAAGGATATTCTGGAATACGCCATGGGTCGCTGGATGAGTGGGTCCCAGGTTAAGGGTCGTCGTCGCCCGCTCGATGCTCCCTTCCGGTAATTTTATATGATGTTCGATGCTCATGTTCTTGTTTTATTTAGTTCCCCGATCCCCCTCTTCCAAACATCGCGTCATCCTTGTCGATCCGGGTCTGGTCTTCCAGCGGAAATTCCTTCCGCATGGGGAAATATTCCATCTCATCCACGTTGAGGATCCGGATAAGGTTGGGATGCCCCACAAAATTCACCCCGTAAAAATCATAGGTCTCTCTTTCCATCCAGTTGGCGGAGGAATAAAGCTGAGTAGCCGTGAATACATCCGGTTTCCCGATAGGGACATATATTTTCAGGCGGATCCTGATATTGTCCGCCAGGTTATGCAGATGATAGACCACCGCCAGCTCTTTTCCAGCCCGGTCGGGATAATGGACGGCACAGAGGTCGGTCAAAAACTGAAAACGCAATTCCGTGTCATCGTAGAGGAATTGCATCACTTTCAGGTTGAGGTCCGCGGGCGCTTCGAAGGTAAGCATCCCGTAAGGCGCTTCGAATTGAGTCAGCTGGTCCCCGAACTTACCAGTCAGCCGCTCTTTGATCGTTTCGTTTGTTAAAGCCATATGCTATTGTATTCCGTAACTCTGCATTAATTCTTTGTATTGTTCCCCGTTCCTCCTGCGCAGGCTCTCTGCTCCCACCAGGTCCTGGATCCGCATAAAGCCATCAAGGATCGCTTCAGGGCGCGGGGGGCATCCGGGCACATACACATCCACCGGGATCACCTGGTCGATCCCCTGTAATACCGAATAAGAATCGAAAATGCCTCCGCTCGCCGCGCAGGCGCCTACCGCCATCACCCAGCGGGGCTCCGCCATCTGCAGGTACACCTGTTTCAATATGGGGCCCATTTTCTTGGCGATCGTACCCATGACCATCAGCAGGTCGCACTGACGGGGAGAAAAGCCCAGTCTTTCCGCGCCAAATCTGGCCAGGTCATAATGGGAGGCCATGGTAGCCATGAATTCAATACCGCAGCAGGAAGTAGCGAAGGGCAGGGGCCAGAGCGAGTTCTTACGGGCCAGGCCGACCACACTGCTCATACTGGTCGCGAAGAATCCCTCACCAGTGTAGCCCTCGGGCATATTGGCGAGACTGATATTGTCTTTTATATCAGCCTTGATGGGATGAACATTGAACCTTACCGGACGTGCCATATATAAATAAATTTAAATCAATCCTCCCAGTTCAGGGCTCCCTTCTTGATAATATACACGAAGCCCGCCAGGAAGAACCCCACGAACAGCAATACTTCGGAAAATCCTGCCCATTTAAGCTCCCGGAAATTCACCGCGTACGGATAAAAAAAGATCACTTCCACGTCGAACAAAACGAACAGGATGGCTACTAAAAAATATTTGATGGCCATCGGGCGGCGGGCATTTCCCACCGCGTCGATACCGCTTTCGAAATTTTGTAATTTTTCGGCTGTTTTGCGCTTAGGCCCCAGCAGGTGAGTAACCCCCAGGATCAATACCACAAATCCGACAGCGAACAGTAACTGGACACCGATGGGGAAATAACTAAATGAATTATTCAGATTAGCTGCCGTGGGAAGGGTATTGGCTTGTAAAAAAAAGATATCCATTTTTGAGTGGTTACTTCAGCAGCAAAAATAAGGTAGCAGGTGGGAATTTCAATCTATTACGATTAAAATCCTGAAAATAAGGAGGCGGCCCCGACGAATGTCGGGGCCGCCTCCTGGTAATATCTTCCACGACTACTTTCCTGCCGCAGGCTTGGGCCTGGCTGGCGGTTGCTGCCTTGCCGGGGGCTTGCTGAGGACATTGATATACTGCCTGGCCATCGCATTTTCCGGGTCCAGCTCCAGTACTTTGCCGAGGTATGACAAGGCCATGGCCTTATCCTTCTTATAGTTGTTATAATATCCAGCCAGGTAGAAGTATGAGTTCACCGCCTGGGATTTGTATTTGATGGAATCGGGGCTATTGGCAGCCTTGGCGATGCTGTCCAGCTCACGGGCCTTGGCGGCCAGCTTATCGAATGCATCCACAGCAATTCCCTTTGAGCCCAGCGAGTCATCCTGGGCAAATAAGCTGTTCTTACACCAGAGAAAACCAAATATCTCGTTGGGATATTTCGCTTCATAAATGCCGCAGAAAATGCTGTCGGCTGTCTTATAATTACCCGCCGAATAATTGGAAAAACCCCAGTTGTACAGGTCAGTATTCGTCGGGTTCTTATTCATAAGGTACAATTGGCCCTGCCAGTACGCATAACCGATTTTGTTGCCTGCCTTTTTAGCATTGTCGGCAGCTTCTTTCATGATGTCCAGTTTATTGGCCACCGCGGTATCCTTGGATATGGCCAGCTGATAGTTCAGCGTGACCAGCGAATCATTACCCCGGAATTTAGACAATACCTGGGCGCGGAAGGAATAATCCTTTGGCAGGAAATCGTCGGGTTTCTGCTTGGCGAAATACTGATCCAGATAGCTTTTGGCACTTGCAGAATCTCCTTTGGCATCATAAGAATAGGCGGCCAGCTTGTAGAATCGTACATCGGCCTTATCCCCCTGCGAGCTGATAAAGGATTTTGCGCCCGAGATCGCCTCGTCATATCGTTTGGCCGCAAACAAGATGCTCGTCCTCAGATAGTCATTGCTGGGATCAGCATCCGATACGGCAAGATATTTATCCAGATAGTCCTTCGATTTATTTACATCCCGGGTGTACCAGTAAAAGTACAGCTCGTAAAGGGCAGGCCCATAGTTGGGGTCCATAGTCACAGCCTCCTCGAAGGCAGGCAGAAAATAGTCCTTATTGTTCTGGGTGAGATAGATCATCCCTATCTTGAACTTGGCGGCTGCAAACTTGGGGTCGAGGGTCAGCGCTTTCTGATAGGACTGGACCGAATTCCCTCCATCTACCAGCTTTCGATACGCATCCCCCATGATAACATAGGTCTCCGCGTTATTGAAGTTTTTGACCTGCGTGGCCTGGGTAAGCTTTTCGATCGCATAATTAGCGTCTCCGACCCTGATATCCGCATTGGCCGACCCGATGGCATTCAATACCCCCACGTCCTTGCCTTTGCTAAGACTGATGGCGGTCTCAAAACGCTGACGGGCATCGCTTGCCTTTCCCTTACGAAGCTCTACATGACCCATTCCCACCAGGAGAAGAGGTGCGCTGCCATTGGTCTGGAGCGCCTTCGAATACTGGGCTTCCGCCGCCGCAGAATCCTTGAGCTGGAGCAACGTCTCTCCCAGCCAATATACGGCATCGATATTATTTGGATTGGAAGCCAACACTTTTTCCAACGTTTCCTTTGCGCTCTTATAACGGGTATAATAGTAAAATTTTCTCCCCTGCTCTACGGTCTGAGCAATTACCAGGTTGCTGATTCCTACCATACTTACCACCAGAAGGCTGAATCTGATCTTACTGTTCATGTACGTTCTCTGTTTAAAGTTTGTAAATTTAGAAAAATCTGGTTAATTACTGATTTGCATATTACGGATTTCGAACGACATTTTGCCCGGGACCAGATAAGCCCTGCGGAAGATAAGCTGTCCCCTTTCATATTGGAGGAAATTGACAAAGTTGCTTCCAACGCCGTTAAAATTCTCTTTTAGCACATAATACAAACCCCGCACCAAAGGGTATCTTCCAAGCGCGATATTTGCCTGATACGGCTTTACATAGGTCGTTCCCAGACAGTTAGCGCACCTGACCGAGGCAATCCCGACCTTTTTCAAAAAGCTCAGCTGGGCCGGATCGTCCTGATCCCCGATCCAGCTTACCCCGATAAATCCAACGGCCCGGGGATTTGCCGCCACATAATTAATGACCTCTTCGCTGGACCTGGCCGCCGTTACATTCTTGCCCAGTGACTGCCCGTGCAGGATAGAGTCGATGGCATACCGGACCGTGCTGGTCGCGGAAAGCCCGTCCATTACCGGCTGATGGTTCTTATCGGTCCCATCCAGCATGGCATGGATATCTTTCATATCAAAGATCGAGTCCTTCGCCGTATTGTTCACGATGACCGCAACGGCATCATAGGCCAGAACCCCGAATTTAGGAGGGATATGCTGAACTTCTTTATAGTAATTCTCTTCCTCCACCGTGAGCCCCCGGGTGACGATGATCATACGGGTGCTGTCTTCTCCTTGCTTGGCAAGGTCCCGGATACACTCCGACTCGGACTTGTAATGAGCGATTACTTTGGCGTCGGGAAAAGCGGATTCGAAAACTTTTATCTGGGAGTCGATAATGGGCTTGAACGATTCATCCACACTGATATTGATCGTTCCGGAAATGGGAGTTTCCTGTGGATTTTTATTCCCATTGCGGCTGCTGCATCCGGCCAGCGCCAAAGATCCTGCAAGGACAAGGATCACAGCCAGAGAGCCCCTATCGTTAAAGATCTGGAAAAAAATATAGCGGAGAAAAACTTGCATCAATCGAAATAGTTTTTTTGATAGCCCCGATAGAAACGCCATCCCCCATAGAGCAGGCAGAGACCGGAAAAGATATAACGAAAAAAATTATCTATGCTGAATGAAAAGCCCAGCCTTGGGGCAATGAGTAAAAACACGCCAAACCCTAAAATAATGACACCCATTCCATAATCAAGAATCGCGCGCCGCAGCGCATATGCCTTCTTTCGTCTATCAGGAGCCTCATTTTCCATCTAACCGGGATTTTTAACCATTGACAGGCAAATTACTGAAATATGAGCAAAAAGAATCAACACGCTAAGGTCTGACACTTATTAAATTCCCATTAAGCCTCCTGCCCTACTGTATAATATAATTTATATATTAGATACAGGAGGGCAGTGAATTCCATAAACGTCATTTTATATTACATTTGCGCCCATGCGTCGTCGTAAAGTAATTCCCGGAGACGGGGATCAAGAAAATATATCCCCGTTCCGTGAATCGTCTGATAATGGGCCTTCGGCCAAGCCGCCCGTGGCGTCTTTTTTAATGATCTGCCTGGGGAATATCTGCCGGAGCCCCCTCGCGGAAGGCATATTGCAGCACAAGGCCCGGCTTGCCGGACTGGATTGGGAAGTGGACAGCGCAGGCACCAACGGGTATCATATCGGTGAGGCCCCCCACCCGTTCTCACAAAAGGTCGCCCGGCTTAACGGCATAGATATCAGCCATCAGCATGCCAGAAAGTTCGTCGCCGATGACTATCAGCGCTGGGATAAGATCTATGTGATGGCGGAAGATGTCCTGGATGAGGTAAAGCGGATCGCCGGCAAAAAATTCGACGCCTCAAAGACGGAATTGCTGATGAACGAGGCCTTTCCCGGAATGGATATGGACGTACCGGACCCCTGGTCCGGACCGGAATCCGGATATCACGAAGTATTCAAATTGATCGACAAGGCTGCTGCAAAGATTATTGAACGTTATAAAAAATGATGAAACCAGGTCTGCCACAGGGTACAAGGGATTTCGGGCCGGAAACGGTCCGCAAAAGGAATTATATTTTCAACACGATCCGGGACGTCTTTGAATTGTATGGTTTCCAACCCCTCGAAACCCCGGCCATGGAGCAGCTGGAGACCCTCATGGGCAAATACGGCGAGGAAGGGGACAAGCTGATCTTCAAGATCCTCAACAACGGGCTGAACGACCCGAAGAATATCGACAAGGCCACCGCGGCCTTTGAGAACGTCCTGAACGGAAAGAACGATAAAAATCTGACGGAGAGGGCGCTGAGATATGACCTTACCATCCCCTTCGCCCGCTATGTGGCCATGAACCATGGCCAGCTCAGTTATCCATTCAAGCGCTACCAGATCCAGCCGGTATGGAGGGCAGACAGGCCGCAGAAAGGCCGGTACCGGGAATTTTATCAGTGCGACGCCGACATCGTCGGAAGCAACTCCTTATTGAACGAGGTGGAACTGGCCGGTATCTACAGCACGGTTTTCTCCAGGCTGGGCATCGGGGTGGAGATCCGTATCAATAGCCGGAAGGTTCTGGCCGCACTCGCAGAAATTTGTGGCGGAGCGGATAAGATGACGGATATCACGGTGGCCATCGACAAACTGGATAAGATCGGGCTGGAAAAAGTGAAAGAGGAATTGGCCCTGCGGGAGCTGAAGACACCGCAGATCGAAACCATCGAAAAATATCTGGCCATCGGTGGCAGCAACCCCGGAAAGCTCGTCGCATTGCAACAGCTTTTTGCCGGCAACGCGACCGGCGCCAAAGGCATCGCTGAGCTGGAATACATCTTGAACTATACGGCGGCTCCCGACACATCATCCCCGGTCGTCCCCGCACCTTTCCCCATCCCCCTCATCCTCGACTTCACCCTGGCCCGTGGCCTGAATTATTACACCGGCGCCATCTTCGAAGTAAAGGCGCTCGACGTGCAGATGGGCAGCATCGGCGGCGGCGGACGTTATGACGACCTCACGGGACTATTCGGCGTTCCCAATATCCCCGGTGTAGGTATTTCCTTCGGCGTGGACAGGATCTATGATGTGATGGAGGAGCTGAAGCTTTTCCCGGAAGGAGTCCATACGGGCACCCAGATCCTGTTCTTCCATCTGGGAGAGGCAGAATCCAGGGCTGTCTTTGGCCTTATGCAGCAGCTCCGTGGCAAAGGGGTCCGCTGCGAGCTCTTTCACGAAACGGCGAAATTCGACAAGCAGTTCAAGTATGCGGAGAAAAAGAACATCTCTTATGTGGTCATCGTCGGCAGCGAGGAACTGGTCAAGGGAATATGCACGCTGAAAGATCTCCGCAGCGGCGAGCAAAAGAGCCTGAGCTTTGAGCAATTGCTTTCCACGGAATTCTACTGACCAGGCCGGTGGCAGACGCGTGCCTTCCATCCACCGCGTCGGACTGTTCCGGTATTTTCCGGACATACCCAATCCATTCCGGGGTTTTTGCCGTAATTTTCCTATTGTCAGAAGGTCTCGTATGAAAAAGATAGTTCCCAAACATCCCCTTGCCATACGCTGGTTTCACTGGATCAATTTTCCGATCCTGGCTATCATGATATGGAGCGGTCTGCTCATCTACTGGGCCAACGACATCTACCGGATCCACCTGGGCCGCACTACCCTTTTTCATTTTTTCCCCGAATCATTTTATAAGGCTTTCGGTATTTCTTACAAGCTTTCCCAGGGAATGGCCTTTCATTTTGTCTTTATGTGGGTCTTCTTTCTCAACGGCCTGCTCTACGTGCTGTACACCTTATTCTCCGGGGAATGGAGATTGCTCGTACCCGACCGGAGGTCCTTCAGAGAGGCCTGGCTGGTATTATTGCATGACCTCCATATCCGCAAGACCGCTCCCCCCCAGGTAAAATACAACGGAGCACAGAAGATCGCCTACACCGCCATCATCGTGATGGGGCTGGGTTCCGTGCTCACCGGTCTGGCCATCTACAAACCGGTTCAATATTCATGGCTGACCGGCTTATTCGGAGGCTATGGCAGTTCCCGTGTGATCCATTTTATCCTGACGCTGGGCTACTGCCTGTTCTTCCTCATTCATATCATACAGGTGGCGCTTGCCGGATGGAATAATTTCCGGGGCATGATCGCTGGCTTTGAAGTGGTCAATGAAAATAAAAAACATGAATGATCCGATAAAAAAGAAAGAAGGTTTTTTCCGGAAGTGGTTTGGGCGCAATAACCAACGGACACTGGAACAACAGGTCCGGAAAAGAACGATCATGGCCTTCGCCTGTTTTATTGTGCTCGGTTCTGCGGCGGTAGCCGGATTTATATGGCTGAAAGGCCAGCCGCTGGACCATGGCGTGAAAGGAGGCGTGCAGGGTCCTTTACGCAAAGTGCTCGATGCGAATGAAAAGGTTTTCAACAAGAGCCTCAGCGACGATCATCTGGCAAAGAGCTTTCCCAGATCGGCCGCCGCCGGGGTTCCCCGCGTCAATGGGGATATAGGCATGAGTGCGGACTTCGATCCGAAGACCTGGAAGTTACAGGTACTTCGCTCCCCCACGGATACCCTGTTCCTGACACTGGAAGATCTCCGGCAGTTGCCCCGGACCGAGATCGTCTTCGACTTTAAATGTATCGAGGGATGGAGCCAGGTGACACGCTGGGCGGGCGTGAAGTTCAGCGACTTCGTTAAGAAATATCAGCTTGGCCCGCAGGCGGCCATGAAATATATCGGGCTCAACACTCCCGACTCAGCCTATTATGTCGGCATCGACATGCCAAGCGCCCTCCACCCCCAGACGCTGCTTTGTTATGAAATGAACGGTAAGCCGCTGCCCATGAACCAGGGTTATCCCCTGCGGCTGATCATCCCCGTTAAGTATGGGATCAAGAGCCTGAAAAGGATCGGTACGCTGTGGTTCAGCAACGAAAGACCACCCGATTACTGGTTCGAAAGAGGCTATGATTATTATTCGGGTTTATAAATTCATTTTCTTATTTTACCCGGTAGGCATAATTGCCATTAAAAATATTTATACTATGAACCGCTTCATGATCCGCAGAAAAAAAATCATTCCCGTTTTCCTTTTCTTCACGATCCTTGCCGCCGCCCGCAGTTCCGCCCAGGACAACCCCTTGTTCCGGCATCTTCCACCCAACGCTACTTCCATCATTCACTTGAATGTTCCGGTGATCGCCGGTAAAATGAATTTGCAGGAATTAATGGGCAGCTTCCCAAACAGCGGGAAAAAGCCTGGGACGGATATAGCGGATCTCCTGAAGGATCTCACCGAAGCCGGCGTCGACGCCGGCCGCGATGTTTTCCTGACCGAAACACGCCAGGCCTCCCCGGACAGCGCTATCTATATGACCTTGCTCGTCCACCTGCGAGATTCTGCACGGTTCCTGGCCTTTCTGCGCAAAGAGGAAGCCGACCGCCTGCGGATAGTTCTCTATCCGGGAAAGATCTTTTCAGCCTCTGAAAGGAATATGGGCGCAGCCTGGAATAAAGACCTGGCGGTGATCGTATCGGTAAGTAAAGGAGTAACGGGAGGGGGAACGCCGGTCAACAGGGCCTACTTTGCCGCCAAAAGGAGCCTTGCCTCTCTGGCCGGTTACGACAAATCTTTTTATACTACCGATCCGGACTTCCGGGCTGGATTTTCAGATGGTGCGGATATTCAGATCTGGACGGAACAGGGCAACGCTCTTTCCATGTTAACACGCAAATTCATGCCCCCCACACTGCCCGGAAATTCTCCGTTCACTACCGCTGCGGATAAGCCAAAAGGAAAATCACTCATCAGCATCCGGTTCGGTACCGGTAAGATCACCTTTCAAAGCCATGTTTACTTTACCGCGGGCACTGCAACCGGGTATGCAGGGTACAAAAACCGTCCCATGGATATAAGCCTGCTTGCCCATGTTCCGAAAGGAAATCTGCTCGGTTTTTTCAGTCTAAATGTCGACCTTTTGCTGACAGGAGAGATGATGAAGAAATTTGATACCCACCACAAGCTCGATACGATACTGGCCAGGAAGCATTTATCCCTGGTCACGATCCTCCATGCCTTTAAAGGTGATTTATTGCTGGCTGCCCTGGAGCCCGTCCAGGAAGACCCTGCCCAGAAGCCGAAGGTGCCTGTTTACCTGGTCATACCGATCAATGATCTTTCTGCCTTCAACAGCGTAGCAGCGGCATATAAGGCCACGCAGGATTCCACTAAAGCGGACTCTTCCGGGCAAAAGCCTGGCCTGTTTGGCAAAATGAAGCTGGTTTCCGGATTGAAGAACAATCTCCTGGTCGTCAGCACAAGCCAGGAAAATGTGGATGCCTATCTCAACAATACAGAGAACAGGAGCACGGATTTCCTGACCGGAGAGATGAAGCAAAATTCATTCAGCATGCTGATCGATTTCAAGATACTGGCCGATTTCGTTCACCATATGTCCGCCCAGCCATCCGGTAAAGACAAGAAGATGTCCGACATCCTCGATGCGCTCGATAAACTGGTGGTCACATCAGGAGTGAAAGAAGGAAAAATGGATACTTATTTTGAATTGAAGTTTACCGATCAGGGGCAGAACAGTCTGAAGACCCTGGTACAACTGATGCATTGACCATCCATGCCAGCGCTTACCCATACCCGTATTTATTTTTGAATTCCGCCAGTTCTGCGGCCGAGAGATTTTTGAACAGAAAGGTGCGGGTGCTCCCGCTGCGTTCTATAAACGGAATATGCGCCGCATAGAATTCCTCGAACACCGCTCTCAGCTGAAGCGTATGCTTTTCACTGTTCAGGTAGAAGGGGCAGATCACCGTCTTCCCTTCCCACAGGAAGCTCAGTTCATTGCCCAAACCATTCAGTGAGTAAGCCGAAGTTTTTTCGGTCATGCCGGAATAGCCCGTTACATTAAAATCGATTTTTCGCACCTGGCCGATGGCATATTCCTTCCCACCGGCAACGATACGATCTACCGTCACCACCAGTTCTTCCGGGGACAATCCATAGGTGGCGATATCGCCTCTTGCCCTTATCGCCCCCGCGACCAGCACAATGATGCCCGCGCTGAATGCCCAGGCAACATATCCTTCCAGGACAGGAACGAAGATCATCCCGAGGGAAAGCACGGCGATCGCCAGTCCCGCATAAGCAATACCAGCTTTTTTATTTCGTTTACCGACTACCAGCCTGGTCCTGAATTCCATATCGACCCGATTATATTTTCTCAAAGCTCCGCACATCGCAGCCGAGGCCCTACTCCCCCACTTCACAGCATTCCGCCTTCATCCCCTCCTCACATTTTCTCATAGACCATGGCCGCGCCCTGCCCAACCCCCACACACATGGTCGCCAGCCCATACCGCAGATCCCTTCTGCCCATCTCATGCAGCAGCGTGGTGGATATACGCACTCCGCTGCAGCCGAGTGGATGTCCGATGGCAATAGAACCTCCATTCACATTCGTAATGGCCTGGTCCAGCTCCAGATCGGCTATACAAGCCAGTGACTGGGCCGCAAAAGCCTCATTCAATTCTACCAGCCCGATATCTTTTATGGCAAGACCGGCCCTCTGCAGCGCTTTCCGGGTCGCAGGAACAGGCCCGATGCCCATGATGGCAGGGTCGACGCCGGCCACACCCATGCTGACGATCCTGGCCATGGGCTTCAATCCATACTTCTTCACCGCATCCCCGCTGGCCAGCAACATCGCCGCCGCCCCATCGTTGATGCCCGCGGAATTGCCAGCCGTCACCGTTCCATCCTTGACAAATGCCGGTCGCAGGGCCGCCAGCTTCTCCATGGAGGTCTGACGGGGTGGCTCATCCTTCTCAAAAAATATTTTTTCATCCTTCCCGCCAAGGATCTCGACGGGCGCAATTTCCTCCGCCCATTTTCCCGCCCCGAGGGCCGCGAAATATTTTTGCTGTGAGGCCAGGGCGAATTCATCCTGCGCCTGACGCGATAGCTTCCATTGTCTGGCCACGTTCTCGGCCGTCTCGCCCATCGAATAAGGGTGATACTGGTCGGCCAGTTTTTTATTGACAAACCTCCATCCTATCGTGCTGTCGAATAGCTCCGTGGTACGGCTGAAAGACTGGGGGGCCTTTCCCATCACCATGGGCGCCCGGGTCATGCTCTCCACCCCCCCGGCAATATACAGCTCCCCTTCTCCGCATAGGATCCCTCTGGCGGCATCCATGATCGCCTGCAACCCGGAAGCACAAAGACGGTTCACCGTATTGCCCGGCACCGTAACGGGCAATCCTGCGAGTAATACAGCCATCCTGGCCACGTTACGGTTGTCCTCTCCGGCCTGGTTGGCATCGCCCGCGATCAGGTCTTCGATGGCCGACGGATCGATCCCCGGATTGCGTTGCAACAGGGTTCTGACCACATGGGCCAGCAGATCGTCCGGACGGATTGAATGCAGGGCGCCTCCATATTTTCCTATGGGCGTTCGGATCGTATCGATGACATAAGCTGTGTGCATACCGGACTGGTTTTAAACTATGGGGCGCAAGTTAAGAGAAATCCGGAAATGGCGCTCGCACTGCGCTCCCCCGGTGCACACGCCCACATACGCGACAACCCGTCACATCGCTGCGTTCCCCCACAAATCTGGCCTTTTGGCGGCAGCCTTATCCCGCCGCCGACGGGGATTATTGCGGTTAAGATGGTATCTTTGCACACTGATGAGCACGCACATACATACGACGAAGAAGAATATAAGGCATCTGAGCCTTAGTGAGTTAGAACAGTATTTCGAGACTCTGGGAGAGAAGAAGTTCAGGGCCCGGCAAGTCTATGAATGGCTCTGGGAGAAGCAGGCGCATCATTTTGAGACCATGACCAACCTGAGCAAGGAACTACGTCAGTTGCTGGCTGACACGTTTTCCCTTCCCGCGCTGGTGGTCGACGCCACGCAGTATTCCGCAGACGGCACGATCAAAAGCCGGTTCCGCACACACGATGCCCATCTGGTGGAAGGAGTGCTGATCCCTACGGACGAACGCAAGACAGCCTGCGTATCCTCGCAGATCGGCTGTTCGCTGAGCTGTAAATTCTGCGCCACGGGGTATATGGCGCGCAAACGCAATCTGGATTACGACGAGATCTATGATGAAGTAGTGCTCATCAATCAGCAGTCCGAAAGGGTCTATCAGAAAAAACTGACCAACATCGTTTTTATGGGCATGGGCGAGCCCCTGCTCAATTATAAGAATGTGCTCAAGGCCATCGAACGGATCAGCTCTCCCGACGGGCTGGGTATGAGCCCCCGCAGGATCACCGTCTCTACCGCCGGCGTCGCGAAAATGATCCAGCAGCTGGGCGATGACGAAGTAAAATTCAAATTAGCCCTGTCCCTGCACGCCGCCAACGATCTGAAACGGAACGAGATCATGCCGGTTAATGAGTCAAATAATATCAAAGCGCTGACCGATGCGCTGAATCATTTCTACAAAAAAACAGGCAACGAGATCACCTTTGAATATATTCTTTTCAAGGATTTTAACGACAGCCGTCAGGATGCGGATGAGCTGGTAAAGCTCTACCGGCAGGTGCCCGCCGACCTAGTGAATATCATCGAATACAACCCCATCGATGCCGCCTCCTTTGCCAAGCCCGATGAGGAAGCCGTCCAGAAATTCATGGATCATCTGGAAAAGAATCGCGTGAATGCACGCCTCCGCCGGAGCCGCGGCAAAGACATCGATGCCGCCTGCGGACAATTGGCCAACAAAGAATCCGCATAGCCCATACCCCGGTCATCGGTGCCTCCCTCCTGCCCAGCCGGTCATTCCTCCTGTCTCTCCGGTCTCCCCCTACCCCCGGTCACGGAACGCTTTTCGGTGAAAAGCCCGTTTTAACAGGTATTTTCCCGCCACGCCGTTAAACGATGCCCTTCCCCACCCGTCTCACTACTATAAATTTTTACAAATTATGAAATGGACAAAAAAAGCACTGATCCTTTCAGGAGCAATATTTCTTGGGCTGGGCATTCATGCACAAGCTCAATCCACGGATCAGGGATCCACAGGCACAGACAGCTCCAGACGCATCGGAATGCGTCACTTTCACCAACCCCGTAATGGCCAGGATAGCTTGCGCCGGGAAGGCTGGAGATCCGGAACTGCGGAAGCCGGCAAATTGAGAGGAGGCAGAGAGGGTCATGCCTGGGCTGATGGCCGCAGGGGTGAACACGGCTTCGCCGGACGGTCCGTAAGACCAGGACGGGAACGTGCTGGCCGGCATACTATTCATTTTACCCCCGGGCAACGCCAGCAGATGATGGCGATCAATAAGGATTATCACAAAAGAGCGGCAGACCTCTTTTTAAAGGACAACAGTACGCTGAAGGAATACAAGGACGGGCTGATTGCCTTGCAGAAAGAGAAGAAGAGCAAGCTCCAGGCCCTGCTGACACCTCAGCAAAAAGAGGAAATGGAGAAATGGAAAGCAAAAAGATCCGAAAATGCCCAGGTGATGGCCGCAGGTCGTCTGGAAAGACTGAAGATCCGTCTCAGCCTTACCGATGACCAGGTTGCCAAAGTCAAGGCGGGTCAGGCCAGCCTGAAGGCAAAAGCTCAATCCATCCACGAGAATGACAATCTTCTTCCCCAGCAGAAAATGGAACAATTGAAAGACCTGATGGCTAAGCGGGAAGACGCGCTCAAATCGGTGCTGACCCCCGAACAGCTTTCAAAATTCCAGGAAATGCACAAAATGCGGGGACACAGGAACCAGTCCTGGGGTAATCACCCCTCGTAGGGGCCAGTTTCCGCAACGATTCATAACCACTTATACCTCAGCTTCAAAGCCCCGGAAATTTCCGGGGCTTTTTTTGGCCCGCCACTTGATCGGCAAAATGGTACCTTTGCGGGATTATCTCATTACTGTTGTAAAACAGCAAATCTCCATCGCAGATGAAAAGAAAAACGGACAATTTCAATAAGTTCTTCAACAAAAAGAGGAACAGCGCCGTCAAAGAAGAATTCAGACAAGAGAAAAAAGCCGCAAAAAAAGATAGAAAAGAGGCGATCGAGCGCCATTTCGAGGAAAAGAGAAAGGCAAAAAGCTTCCCCGGAGAAAATCCAGGACCCGCCCAGCGTGGCCCGGTACGTGAATCGCGGGAACCCATTCGCGGGAAGCCCGCTCCACCGTCCGGCAGACCCATTGCGGCGCCCGGTAAGCCCGCCTCTTCGTCCGGCAGGCCCGTTTCACATGGCAAGCCCATAGCCGCTTCCAGCAAGCCCGCTCCATCGTCCGGCAAACCCATAGGGGCCCGCAAATCCGCCCCTCCGCCCGCCGGCAGGCCGGGATCAGAACAAATGATCAAAGGCAAGCCAGCGCCCAACAATGCGGCCCCTGCCCCCGATCATCGCAAAGCCAGACCCGGAGCAGAACCTGGCAAATCCACGTCCGCGCCGGACTCCGATCTCATCCCCCTGAACAAATATATCGCCCACGGCGGCATCTGCTCCCGCAGGGACGCAGCCGAACTGATCAAACAGGGAAAAGTATTGCTGAACGGCAAGCCGGTCACCGAACCGGGTACCCGCGTTTCTCCAAAAGATCAGGTGCAGGTCAGCGGAAAGCTTGTTACCATGTCCCGCAACTTTGTTTATATCCTGCTGAACAAGCCCAAAGATTATATCACCACCACCGAAGATCCCCAGGGAAGAAAGACCGTCCTTGACCTGGTTCGTGCGGCGACCCGCGAAAGGGTTTATCCTATCGGCCGGCTGGACCGGAATACTTCGGGTGTCCTGCTGCTGACCAATGATGGAGACCTGTCACAGAAGCTGTCGCATCCTAAGCACGAGATCAAAAAAATATATCATGCGGTGCTCGACAAGCCGCTGATCAAAGCCGATTTCGATAAGATCGTCGCCGGGGTCATCCTCGAAGACGGACTGGCTCATGTCGATGTGCTGGCTTATGCCGACCCCAAAGACAAAACCCAGATCGGACTGGAGATCCACAGCGGACGCAACCGCATCGTGCGACGCATCTTCGAACACCTCGGATACGATGTACGGGGACTGGACCGGGTCATGTACGCCGGCCTGACCAAGAAGAACGTACAACGCGGCATGTGGCGCCTGCTCACGGATAAGGAG
The DNA here is from genome assembly GCA_035317125.1 of Puia sp. Taxonomy (GTDB): domain Bacteria; phylum Bacteroidota; class Bacteroidia; order Chitinophagales; family Chitinophagaceae; genus Puia. Next base: position 27,748 of record DATHHO010000036.1, on the reverse strand, counting down.
ATCCGCATCCTGAAATATCTTAACTCATCCATCAGGAGCACCAATCCCGAAAAGGTCCAGGGCCAGAGGGTGGGCGCAGCAGCCGTCGCCACCACCGGGCCGGCCGCAAAATTCCAGAAACGTACTCCTGCTACCCGATCCGGAGCGTCGAACAAATCCGGAGCGTCGAACAAATCCGGCACACCAAACAAAAACAAAGAGTACGATGGGGACTGACCCGGCATTCCCGCAGGATACCCGGCCCACGCGAAAGACTCCCCCCTTCACCATGACCGAATAACGTAAATATGCAAAAGCCAGACATCATATTTGAGAACGAGGACTTTGTGGCCATCAATAAGCCCGCAGGTCTGCTCAGCATCCCGGACCGGGAGGGAAAGGAACCATCGCTGAAGAGCTGGCTGAAGGAAAAATACGGCTCGATCTTCACCGTCCATCGCCTCGACCGTGACACCAGCGGCATGATCGTATTTGCAAAGAACGAGACATCCCATAAATACCTTTCAATGGCATTCGAAGAAAGGACCATGGAAAAGATCTATGCCGGCATTGTCCAGGGAAGTCTTGCGCAGCAACAGGGAAGTATAGACGCACCACTCATGGAGCACCCGGCAAAGAAAGGATTTATGATCGTGAATAAAAAAGGTAAGGCCTCGCTCACCGATTACGAAGTAAAGGAAGACCTCGGGTTGTACTCGCTGGTGCAATTCCGTCTCCACACCGGCCGCACACATCAGATCCGGGTGCATATGGCGTCGCTCGGTCATCCGATCGTATGCGATGAGCTCTATGGCGATGCCCGCCCCGTGCTCATCTCTTCTTTCAAAAAGAGTTTCAAATTATCCCGTTCGGAGGAAGAGGAGAGGCCGATCCTGCAAAGACTGGCCCTGCACTCTCAGTTACTGCATTTCAAGGATGAGAAAGGAGAATATCATACGCTGGAGGCGCCGCTGCCCAAGGACATCCGCGCCTTGCTCCAGCAGCTCAGGAAATGGAAACACCCGTCCTGATCAACTACTCGTTTTTATAGACGACCCCATCCTTCATCACGAATTTCACTTTCCCCATCGCACGGATATCATGGGTAGGATCTCCTTCCACCGCGACGATATCCGCAAATTTCCCTTTCTCTATGCTTCCTACCTTATCGCTCACTCCGATCAACTCCGCAGCATTCACCGTCGCGCATCTGATGGCTTCGAGGGCGGGCATCCCGGCTTCGGTCATATAGACGAATTCCATCCAGTTCTTGCCATGGGCATAAACACCGGCATCCGTACCAAAGGCGATCTTTACGCCTGCCTTGTACGCTCTGGCAAACGTACCCTGTATGATCGGCCCTATGGCCATTGCCTTGCCGGCGATCCGCTCGGGGAAATAGCCGGGCTTCTTTGCCGAATCGGCGACGGATTTACCGGCGATGATGGTGGGCACATACCAGGTCCCGCTTTTTACAAAAAGGGCGATCGTTTCTTCATCCATCAGCGTACCATGCTCGATGGAGGTGACGCCGGCGCGGATGGCCCGTTTCATGGCTTCGGCGCCGTGGGCATGCGCAGCTACGGGCATGCCATAATCTTTAGCCGTCTGCACGATCGCGCGGATCTCTTCCTCGGAGAACTGTGGCCCCGTTCCATCTTTTTCCAGGCTCAGCACACCGCCGGATGCGGTGATCTTAATGAGGTCGGCTCCCTCTTTGTACATCTGACGGACCGCTTTGATACAGGCTTCCTTGCCATCGGCTACCGTCTCCGTAAAAGAAGGTTCCGCGTACAACCCATCCCGGTAGCCATGCGTGGGGTCTCCATGGCCGCCTGTTGAAGAAATGATCTTGCCCGCCGTGTAGACCCGCGGGCCCACGACCTGACCCTTGCGGATCGCGTTGCGCAGCGCAATATTGACGCCGGTGCCTCCCACGTCCCGCACGGTAGTAAAACCCGCCATAAGGGTCGTTTTGGCATATACGGTGGATTGAAAGGCGATGTCTGCCGTGCTCATGGTGAATTCCTTCAATTGAGCATTAGGACTGGTCTCATCCTCCAGATGGACATGCGCGTCGATCAGGCCCGGCATTACCGTGCTGCCTTTAAGATCGATGCTCTTGTCGCCCTGAACGGCGGAGATATATCCTTTCTGCAGATCGGTGATCGTATTTCCGGTCACGATGATGGACATCTCCTGCAACACCTGCCCCGACTTCGGGTCGATCAGCTTGCCACAATAGATCACCGTTCTCTGGGCAAGAGAGGTCAGGGGCAGAAGAAAAAAACACAGGACGATAGCCAGCGCGGGGTTTCGAAATGATTTTCTCATGGCTGAATTTAAATAAAAAAAGGAAGCAAGACATATCCTGCTCCCTTTTTTACCTGAAAATTCTATTTGTCCGGCTTTTGCCTTATTTATTCGGCTGCGGCGTATAGCGCAGATACGGCTTGATCACCCTGACTCCCTTAGGGAATTTCTTCTGCGCGTCTTCCGTAGAAATGGACGGCACCACGATCACATCTTCGCCCTCTTTCCAGTCGGCGGGAGTAGCGACGCTGTGGTTGGCGGTCAGCTGCAGTGAATCCACCACGCGCAATACTTCGACGAAGTTGCGCCCCGTAGATGCGGGGTACGTGATGATCAGTTTTACCAGCTTGTCCGGCCCGATGATCACCAGCGAACGCACGGTAGCCGTAGCGGAAGCGTTGGGATGTATGAACTCATACAGAGAGCTCACCTTCCGGTCTTCGTCGGCGATGATGGGGAACTCAACGCTGACCTTCTGTGTTTCGTTGATATCTTTGATCCAGCCGATATGTTTGTCGACGGGATCTACGCTCAGGGCCAGCACCTTCACACCGCGCCTGGCGAACTCGTCTTTCAACGCAGCCGTCTTTCCCAGTTCGGTAGTACATACAGGCGTATAGTCGGCAGGGTGAGAGAACAATATCCCCCAGGAATCACCCAGGAATTCGTAGAAGTCGATATCGCCAATGGAAGTCTTGGCCTGGAAGTTGGGGGCTTTGTCCCCGAGACGTAAACTCATATACAAATATTTGAGGTTAAAAAAATGCTTGTTCAGTCGGCAACCGGACTGCGAAGATATTAATTCCCTATCAATAAGGTAGACTTCGCCAGCGAATTTTTCATTAAACCCGGTTTTTGCATACCCGACCCCGCAATGCATCTTTTTGGACATATCGCGTCCGTTTACGCTCCGCGCTGCCGGAATCCTGCACCCGCCTATTCCGGCCCTATCCCTCCTGCTTTGACGATAGACCCCTTGCCAAAGCGGTTCTTCAGGTCATCGATGGCCCTATACAACTCCGTTTTCTTGTGGATGTTCTCAAAAAGATTGGTCTGCACCGCCTCTCCCGTGAGTTCGCTCAGCCGCACCCCGAGCAGACGGATAGGCTGATCTTTTCGCCAGAGTTTGTGGAACAGCTCTTTGGCCTTCAGGATCAGTTCATCATCATAAAAAGTATAAGGGATAGTGACCTGCCGCGAGGTGGTCTCGAAATCACCGTAGCGGATCTTTACCGCAATACAGCCTGCCGTCTTATTATCCTGCCGTAGCTCATAGGCTACCCTCTCCGTCATCCGCACCAGCTCGGCCATTAAAAAGACCAGATCCGTCTTGTTCTCGTCAAAGGTGTTTTCCGTGGAAATGGACTTAGACTCATGATAAGCCACCACTTCCCCTTCATGGATGCCCTGGGCTTTGTTCCACAGGTCCAGCCCATATTTCCCCAGCCGGCGCTCCAGCTCCAGCGGAGCATGCTCGCTCAGGTCACGGATCGTGATGATCCCCATTTCCTGGAGAGATCTGGAGGTCTGCTCCCCCACTCCGGGGATCTTGCCGACCCGCAGCGGTGCCAGGAATTCTTTCTCCCTGCCCGCAGGCACATGGAGATAACCGTTGGGCTTTGCCTCATCGGTGGCTATCTTGGCCACCATCTTATTGGAGGCCAGGGCAAAAGAAATGGGCAGTCTGGTCTCCAGGATGATCTCATCCCTCAGGGCGATCGTCCAGGCATAAGGATCGAAAAACCGGTCCATCCCCGTAAGGTCAAGGTAGAATTCGTCGATGGAGGCCTTTTCCAGCAGGGGAGCCCTGGCGGCAATGATCTCGGTGACCCAGCGGGAATACTTGCTGTATTCCCCCCGCGTGCCGCCTCTCACCGTTGCATGGGGACAAAGACGCAGGGCTGTCTTCATCGGCATAGCGGAATGGATCCCGAATTTTCTTGCCTCATAGCTGCATGCTGCCACCACCCCCCGGTCGCTGTGACCGCCAACCAGCAAAGGAAGGCCTCTGAGCGAAGGATCGTTCAGGCATTCGACGGAGACAAAAAAGGCGTCCAGGTCGAAATGAGCTATGAACCGTTGTGGCTGGGACATCTCTACAAATATACTAATAAAATTAGCGGAAATATCGGGCTTACCCAGGGTCAGTACATCGACGCCATTCCGGGTCCATGCGGCCAGGATCACCGGTACACATCCAGCAATCCATCCGGGAGGATCACATGGACCTGGCGCTTTTTCTTATCCACTTTCCGGAGAGTGGCCTCATGCACCGGAATAAGGGCCTCCTTGCCATTCAGGTCGATCCGGCACAGGATCTGATGCGGCTGCTCGATCACCTCCAGGATCTCTCCCAGATCGTCCTCATCCTGCCACAGATGGAAGCCCACAAGGGAAATGGGGGAACTCCCTTTGGCAAACTGGGCAAAATCGGCTTCTGAAAGCCATACTTCCTTCTGCAATATCTTCTGGGCGGCCTCTTTTGTATCGACCCCTTCCAGTTTCAGATAGACATCTTCCTCTCCCCTGGGCCTTGTGTTTTCAATGAACCAGGGGAGCATTTCATCCTTCCTCTCCTCTAAAAAAATGATTTTCAACCCTTTGAAGCTGTTCTTCTTCCCCAGACGATGCTGCAGGACCAGCTCCCCCTGCAGCCCGAACACGGCCACCAATTTCCCTATATTCCGATACTGGGTGCTCATAATGAATGATTTATCACGATTCTGTCAGCCGTCGCGGACCTGGACTCCGATCCCGGCGCCTTCACCGCAAAAAAATAGCAGGTGGGATGCCCACCTGCTATAGAAAGTTTTACATTGAAAAATTATGCCTGGGCAGGACCACTTTCACCCCTTCTTTCAACCCTTCTCATAGGGGGTCCGCCTGCACCTGGTCTCCTCGGATATTTCTTCCGGTTGTCTTCGTGGCGCTTCTTCATCTGGGTTTCATGCTCGACATGCCATTTCTGGAATTTCTCCATGGCAGCCGCGTCATCGAACAGACCAAGCTTTACGCCGCGTAACAGGTGCTTGAGGTAAAGTACACCCTTGTAAGACAATATCCTTCTGACAGTATCCGTGGGCTGGGCGCCTTTATGGAGCCAGTCCAGTGCTTTTTGACGATCTAATTGAACGGAAGCAGGTACAGTCAGTGGATTGTAGGTACCAATTTTCTGGATAAATTTCCCATCCCTGGGTGCACGGGCGTCGGCTACTACGATGAAATAAAATGGCCGCTTCTTAGACCCATGGCGTTGCAGTCTGATTTTAACTGGCATCTTAAATAGAAATTTAAATGCGTGAACAAATAAGGTTACTCCTTTTTTAGGATTGCAAAGGTAGCAATCCGGTACAATTATCCAAAAATAATACTTCGGAATTTAAACCACGAATGTTGTGAATAAAATTTTATGGGCGGCTCTTACCCATACCCATACGGCTTCCCATGCCCATGGGCATCTTGTTCATGGCCTTCATCATCTGTTTCATCTGCTCGAATTGCTTCAGAAAGGCATTGATGTCGTTCAGGTCCTTCCCACTGCCCCCGGCTATCCTTTTCCGCCTGTTCTGGTCGATTATATCCGGGTTGGCCCGTTCAAAAGGGGTCATTGAGTTGATGATCGCTTCGATCCCCTTAAAGGAATCATCGCTGATATCGATATCTTTTACCGCCTTACCCACCCCCGGTATCATGCCGAGCAGGTCCTTGATATTGCCCATTTTCTTGATCTGCTGGAGCTGCTGCTTGAAATCCTCGAAATCGAACTGGTTCTTCCGGATCTTTTTCTCCAGTTTCTTAGCCTGTACCTCATCGAACTGCTCCTGCGCCTTTTCAACCAGGGTGGTGATATCGCCCATCCCCAGGATCCGCTGCGCCATACGCTCGGGATAGAATACGTCCAGCGTATCCAGTTTTTCCCCGCTGCTGATGAATTTGATGGGCTTGCTGACCGTATATTTGATCGACAGGGCGGCTCCACCACGCGTATCGCCATCCAGTTTGGTCAGCACCACGCCGGAAAAGTCAAGGCGTTCGTTGAAGGTCCTGGCCGTATTGACGGCATCCTGTCCCGTCATCGAATCCACGACGAACAGGATCTCTCCAGGGCTGACAGCTTTTTTTATGGCCTCTACCTCCTGCATCATGACCTCGTCGATGGCCAGACGGCCCGCCGTATCGATGATGACGACATTCTTATTCTTGCTCCTCGCTTCTTTGATGGCATTCGCGGCGATCTGTACGGCATCCTTGCTGTCCGGTTCACTATACACATCCACCCCTATCTGCCCTCCCAATACTTTTAATTGCTCTACTGCCGCCGGACGATAAATATCCGCTGCTACCAGCAGCGGGGACAGGCCCTTGCGCGTTTTCAGATAATTGGCCAGCTTCCCGCTGAACGTGGTCTTACCACTACCCTGCAGGCCCGCGATGAGGATCACGGCGGGATTGCCCTTCGCATTCAGCTCGCTCTCCGCCCCACCCATCAGCTCCGCCAGCTCGTCCTTTACGATCTTCACCATCAGTTGGCCCGGGCTTACGGCCGTCAGCACTTTCAGGCCCATGGCCTTTTCCCGCACCGTATCGGTAAACTCCTTGGCGATCTTATAGTTCACATCCGCATCGATCAGCGCCCTGCGGATATCCTTCACCGTGGCTGCAATGTTCAGCTCGGTGATCCTGCCCTCTCCCTTTATCTGCTTGAACGCCGATTCAAGCCGTTCAGATAAATTTTCAAACATAATATCTTCTATTTAACGATTAATAGTCTGCGCAACCGGCCCTCCCCGGCCCTAAAAAACAAAAGTGAACATAACCATACGTTATATTCACTCTTAAGGAATTGCAAATTTACAATAAAATGGTGGAGTATATTTTTATTTCAATTTTTCCAGTTTAGATTAAACGCCCAGATAGCTGCGTAACATTTTAGAACGGTTGTTGCTCCTGAGCTTGGTAATGGCCTTGTCTTTGATCTGGCGGACCCTTTCCCGGGTGAGGTTGAACCTTTCCCCGATATCTTCCAGGCTCATGGGATGGTCGACCCCGATGCCGAAGAAAAAGCAGATCACTTCTTTCTGCCTCTCTGTCAACGTCTTCAGTGACCGGTCTATCTCCTGTTTCAGGGATTCCTTATGCTCGATGTTCAGGTTGGCCATCTCAGCATTGGGGTTTACCAATACATCGATCAGCGTATTTTCCTCTCCTTCAGACAACGGCGTATCCATGCTGACATGCCGTGCAGCTATGCCCAGCGTAGAGGATACCTCTTCGATGTCCAGCTCCAGCACCTCGGCCAATTCTTCCGCCGATGGCTCCCGCTCGAACTCCTGCTCCAGCTGGGAATACGCTTTCTGTATCCTGTTGGTAAGACCGACTTTATTAAGAGGGAGACGAACGATCCTGGATTGCTCGGCCAGCGCCTGCAGTATGCTCTGCCGGATCCACCATACGGCATAGGATATGAACTTGAAGCCGCGTGTTTCATCGAAACGCTGTGCGGCCTTGATCAATCCGAGATTGCCTTCATTGATGAGATCTGGTAAGGAGAGCCCCTGGTTCTGATACTGTTTGGCTACCGATACGACGAAACGGAGATTGGCCTTCGTTAATTTGTCGAGGGCCTTCTGGTCACCCTGCTTGATACGAATGGCGAGTTTCACTTCTTCTTCAGGACTGATCAGCTCGACTTTTCCGATTTCCTGCAGATATTTTTCCAAGCTCTGTGATTCACGATTCGTGATACTCTTCGTGATCTTGAGTTGACGCATACTCATAGGCAGAGGTCTTTAAAGGGTTTTTTAGGTTTAACTGGGTTATTTCCGATAGGATGAGATAAAAACGAATAAACATTACTTTTCTTGTGCCAGCCCGTCAACTGCTTGTATCAGATGTGAATAGCAATATATTGATTTCTAAGGGCTAAACCAAAAAAATATTCGTAACAGTCTGATTATCAATATATTTAGGATAAAAAAGTATCATTTTTAGGCCATTTTCCATATTAAAACTTCGGTGAAAAAAAATTTTGATGGTTGATTTAATTTTTTATTATTGCACCTACGGCCGAAATCTTCCTAACCGAGGGCAGCGGGGCGATGGTACCCTGGTAATTCCAATAATTGTCGGATCAGGCGATAATAAGATTCCCGGGATGTTTAGGTAACAATGATTCAATCGATCAATTAGATGAGCAAAAAACAACTTTTCACTTTAGAATATCCGGTAAGATGTTCGCCCTCGATCCTATATGATTTCTTAAGTACTCCGGCAGGCCTGCAAGAATGGTTCGCAGATAAAGTAGATGAACGGGACAATGTATTCAGCTTTTCCTGGAATGGGACAATAGACAGAGCGGAGGTTATGGAAAGTGAGACGGAAAAATTCATCCGCTTCCACTGGACGCATTCCCCAAAAGAGGAATTTTTTGAATTCCGCATTGAAAAATCGGAGGTCACCAATCAGACTATCCTCGTGATAAAAGATTTCGCCGATAAGAAGGAGATCAAAGACCAGAGCCAGCTCTGGAGCTATCAGGTAAAAGATCTTTTTCACCGCATCGGCAGCAACTAATTCTTTCTTTTCGACGGAATTTCTAACGTTGATCTTTCAACGCTTGTATAACGATGTCGGATAACTGCAACAGCAGTTCGCCCGCCTCATTCCAGTTTTGCAGATCACATTTGGCCGAGAATTTCAGGAACGACTGACGCTGTAGTATGGCTTCCACCCCCGAAGGATCTTCCGCCCAGACACCATCCGCCTTCGTAGCGTAATCTCCCTCCACATCCGCCTTCCATCCCGGGCTATCAGCCTCTCCGGAGTCCCCCGTCTTCCCCGTACCCTCAACGCTCAGCGGCTGGTAATTATCCTGCCCCAGCTCATGCCTCCATTCATCATCGGAGACGCAGATCATGAAACCCGCGCCATCCAGCAAAGAAAGATTTTCGCGGATAACGGGAAGGAACATGGCCTTATAGTTCCCCTTAAGATGCAGCGTGACGCTGAAATAATTCCCCCACCAGAAAAGCGTGCGGACGGCAAAAACATGGTCCCGCCCGAAATACCGGGGATAGTCCAGCACCACCCACGGCAGCCCCTTATAATTCTCTCCCTTCGATATCCGCGGCGGCGCCTGCAAGATCCCTGATATATCCATCTGTCCCTTCATAGCTTTCTCCTCCGTCATACCCTTCTCCTCCGGCATATCCGCCCGTCCCAGCATGTCTCCCTGCCCCTCTGGCCAGACCTCCTTTCTCCAGCGTTCCTGCAAGATCCCGCTCAGCTCCCCGAAAAGAGCAAGGGCCTTGCCGATGATCGCATTCTTGGTAAAGATCCAGCCCGCATCGGACACCAGTGCGCTTTCTTCCGGGGAAATCTCCCAACCCTTCTTAATATTATGGTAAATGGTCGGTCCGCCTGTACCCTGAGCCTCATTATGTCCGGTTGAAAGCTGTATTTTTGCGGCATTCATAAATTAAAGATATTCAAGAAAGCAATCGACTGTGCTGACTCCCCTGATAAAAAAACTGGACAAACTGATCGTAAAAGCCTTCATCGGCCCCTTTATCGCTATTTTTTTTATCACAACCTTTGTGCTGGTCCTGCAGTTCTTCTGGCTGTATATCGATGACGTGGTAGGCAAAGGCGTCGATCTGGGCACCATCGGACGACTGATCCTTTATGTAAGCGCTACGCTGGTTCCGCTCGCACTCCCTCTCGCCGTATTGCTGGCCTCCATCATGACCTTCGGCAACCTGGGCGAGACCTTCGAGCTGGTCGCCATCAAGTCCGCCGGCATCACCCTGCTCCGCTTCATGCGCCCCCTGTTCATCGTCAGTATCATCATTTGCTACATCGCCTTCCTGTTCAACAATTATATCATCCCGGTAGCCAACCTGAAAATGAATACCCTTAAATACGATATCATCATGTCCAAACCGGCATTCGATATCAAAGAAGGAGTTTTCTACGACCGCATCGAAGGCTATGTGATCAAGATCGGTAAGAAAGAAAAAGATGACAGCACGATCCGCGACGTAGTGATCTATGAACAAAATTTTTCAGGACTGCAGGACGATATCATTATTGCGGAAAAAGGCAAGATGATCGTCACCCCCGATAAAAAATCGCTCGAGTTCAAGTTACAGAACGGCTCGCTCTACCGCGAGAAAGGCGAAAGACTGAGCACCAATACGGAATTTGTCCGCATGGGCTTCAAAGAATATGAAAAGGTGCTTGATCTGAGCTCCTTTAAGTTGAACAGGACGGATGACAGCAACTTCAGGAATAATTACCAGATGCTCAGTCTCCGGCAACTGGGCAACACCATCGATTCGCTGAAAAGAACTGACAGCAGCTACCTCGTAAAAGTCAGGACCGAGATAAAAGGCATGCTGAATTTTCCAAAATATCTGGATACGACAGGATGGAATGAGCTGCCCCCACCACCCCCTCTTCCAACCCCGACCGCAACCTCCACAACTCCCGCAGCGGCCTCAACCACCACAACCGGCGGGACCACTGCCACCAACACCGGCAAAAAAGCGGCCGAACCACAAAAGCCCATAACCTTCAGGGACCTGATGCCGGACAGCGCCCGATCGGCTGTTCTCGACAGGAGCATATCCGTGCTCAATGGGGTAAAAGGCAGCCTTGACCAGCCTTCCATGCTTTTCGAGACTGAGAGGAACGACCTGCGTAACCACCAGATCGCCTGGCATGAAAAGCTTACCCTCTCCGTAGCCTGTCTCGTGATGTTCCTCATCGGCGCGCCGCTGGGCTCGATCATCCGCAAAGGCGGCATCGGGCTTCCGCTCGTATTTGCCGTGATCTTTTTCGTCGTCTTTTTCCTGCTGAATAATTTCGGTAAGAAATTCGTAAAACAAGACGTGCTCACCCCCATCAGCGGCATGTGGCTGGCGACTTATGTACTGACGCCGGTCGGCCTTTTCCTTATCTACAAGGCGCTACATGATTCGCAATTATTCAACAAGGAATTCTACTTTCGTGTAATTAAAAACATCAGACCTCTACTGCAGCGGGCGAGGAGGAAGATGAAACATGAATGATGCAAAAAAGCAAAGAGAACATCCGGGTGCAGCAATGGGTGGTAGCGGTAGCCATCATCCTCTTCACCCTGAAGATAATCGCGTATTATCTCACCCAATCCGTCGCGATCCTCACCGACGCGCTGGAAAGCACCGTGAACGTTATAGCGGGTGTGATAGGGCTGTACAGTCTGTGGGTAGCCGCCAAGCCCCGCGATGTGGATCATCCCTATGGCCACGGGAAAGCGGAGTTTCTGTCCGCAGCCGTTGAAGGGTCCCTCGTCATCATGGCCGGGCTCATCGTCATCTACGAGGCCATCATCAATCTCATCCATCCCCATGCCATCCAGAAGCTCGATAAGGGCATTATCCTCGTCGCCATTACTGCCATTATAAATTTCGTCGTCGGCGCCATCTGTATCCACAAAGGCCGGCGCAATCAATCCATGGCCCTGATCGCCAGCGGCAAGCATCTGCAGACCGACACCTATTCCACGGCCGGCATTATCCTGGGTCTGATCATCATTCTGAAGACAGGCCTGCTCTGGGTGGATGCCGTGGTGTCCATCATCTTTGCGGGCATCATCCTTTATACAGGCTACCAGATCCTCAGGAGCTCTATCGCGGGCATCATGGATGAGGCGGATCTGCAGCTCCTGAATAAAATGATCGCCTATCTGAATAAGCGCCGCAGGGCCAACTGGATCGACATGCACAATCTGCGGGTGATCAAGTACGGCGGCCTGCTCCACGTGGATTGTCACCTCACCGTGCCCTGGTATCTGAATGTGAACGAGGCGCATGCCGAGATAGACGCGTTGACCTCGATGATCCGCAGTGAATTTGGGGAAGCGATGGAATTTTTTGTCCATTCGGACGGCTGTCTGGATTTTTCCTGCATGATCTGCACCAAGGACGATTGCCAGGTCCGCAAACACGCTTTCGAAGAAAAAATAGAATGGACCCTGCAAAATCTGGTGCCGAATGAAAAGCACCGTAAATTTACCAAATAATTTATACGCATGAAAGAATGGAAGACCTATCAGGAAAAGAACAAAGACCGGTTTCTCACCGAACTGCTGGAACTGCTGCGCATCCCTTCGGTGAGCGCCAGGAGCGAACATAAGGAAGACATGAAAAAATGCGCGGAAGCCGTCAGACAGGCACTCCTTGATGCGGGGGCCGGCAAGGCGGAGATCTATCCGACAGAAGGACATCCCGTCGTATACGGAGAAAAGATCACCGATGCCGGCAAGCCTACTGTGCTGGTATATGGACATTATGATGTGCAGCCGCCCGATCCCCTCGAATTATGGCATAGCGGTCCCTTTGAGCCCGTGATCAAAGACGGGAATATCTATGCCCGTGGATCGGCTGACGATAAGGGGCAATTCTACATGCATGTGAAGGCTCTGGAGACGATGGTAAAAACTGGCTCCCTTCCAACCAATATCAAATTCATTATCGAAGGGGAAGAAGAAATAGGCAGCCCAAACCTCGGGAAATTCGTTGCTGCTCATAAAGAGCTGCTGCAGGCGGACGTGATCCTGATCAGCGACACGTCCATGATCAGCCTGGATACGCCATCCATCGACATCGGAGTACGCGGGCTTTCTTATATTGAAGTGGAAGTGACGGGCCCCAACCGCGACCTGCACAGTGGAGTATATGGAGGGGCCGTTCCCAATCCCATCACTATGCTGGCTAAAATGATCGCCTCCTGTCATGATGCCGATAATCATATCACCATCCCAGGATTTTATGACGACGTGGTAGAGGCAAGTCAGGCCGAAAGGAAGCTGATGGCCGCGGCACCCTACAACGAAGATGCCTATAAAAAAGACCTCGGCCTATCCGTCCTCTGGGGCGAAAAAGGATACAGCACCGGCGAGCGCACCGGGATACGCCCGACCCTCGAGCTGAATGGCATCTGGGGAGGCTATACCGGCGAAGGGGCCAAGACCGTCCTCCCTTCAAAGGCCACGGCAAAGATCTCCGCCCGCCTCGTTCCCAACCAGTCGGCGGTGACCATTACCGGAAAACTCCTTACTTATTTCAAACAGATCGCTCCCCCCGGCGTCACCGTCAAGGCCGGAGAACATCATGGCGGCGAGCCCTACATGACGCCCATCGACAGCAAGGCCTACCGGTCGGCCGCCAAAGCAATCACTGAAGTATTTCATAAAGAGCCGATACCCGTCCGCGGCGGCGGCAGTATCCCGATCTGCGCCCTCTTCGAAAAAGAACTGGGTATAAAGATCGTATTCATGGGTTTTGGTCTCGACAGCGACAATCTGCATTCCCCCAACGAGAAGTTCGGGCTGGCAAATTTCTACAAGGGCATCGAGACCATCCCTTATTTTCATAAATATTTCGCGGAGGAATAACCACGAACAAAGAAATCCCATGGGAGGAACAGATCATGGAAAAGGAAAAATTACGCCTGGATAAATACCTCTGGTCTATCCGCCTGTTCAAGACACGGTCGCAGGCCGCAGATGCCTGCGACAAAGGTAGAGTGAAAATCAACGGAGATGCTGCCAAGGCTTCCCGCCATGTCGTCATCGGCGACGAATACGAAGTGAAGACCGAACAGAAACGCTGGAAGATAAAGGTGACGGGCCTGCTGGACCACCGGCTCCAGTACGCCCTAGCCGTAAATTATTACCTCGACATCACCCCTCCCGAAGAGTTGGAACGCCTCCAGTACCAGGCCGCCAGCTTCAATACCGGCAAGCGCCAGAGCAAGATCGGCCGCCCCACCAAAAAAGAAAGAAGGGACCTCGACGGCTTTCTGGACGATTGACCGTTCAGCTCCCTCGCCCCTATCCAAGAACTACTCGCCCCCTGCGCCCCTCCCCGATCCCCGAACTGCCTGCCGCCAGACCGCAACCCGACCCCGCCCGTCCCCGCCGGATCGCGCCGGACCCCCTATCTTTGCCCCATGAACATCGACATCCTCACCGTCCTGCCCGAGCTTCTGGAAAGCCCCTTTGCGCACTCCATCCTGAAAAGAGCGCAGGACAAGGGCTTACTGACCGTCCGGGTGCACCAGCTGAGACAATGGGCCGTGAACGAATACGGACAGGTTGACGATTATCAGTATGGTGGGGGTGCAGGCATGGTTATGATGCCCGAGCCGCTGGCAAACGCCATCGAATCCCTGTCCGCGGCCACCCGCTATGACGCCATCATCTACCTGACGCCGGACGGGGAAAGGCTTCAGCAGCAAATAGCCAATCAATTGTCCATGCAGGAGAACCTCCTGCTCATCTGTGGTCATTACAAGGGAATAGACGAAAGGATCCGGCAAAAATATGTCACCCGGGAGATCTCCATCGGAGACTATGTATTGAGTGGGGGAGAACTGGCTGCGGCTGTCCTCGTGGACGCGATCGGAAGGCTGATACCCGGCGTCCTGAATGATGAGACCTCTGCGCTGTTCGACTCGTTTCAGGACGACCTGCTGGCTCCCCCTGTCTATACCCGGCCGGCGGATTTCCGCGGCCATCAGGTCCCGGCCATCCTGCTGAGCGGCGATCCAAAAAAAATAGACGAATGGCGGCACGAACAATCACTGGAAAGAACAAAAGAAAGAAGGCCCGATCTGCTGGAGCCCTAGCTCCACCGGCCCGGATCCTGCCCGGCACCCATCCGGAACATCCAAAAGGTCTTCATAGGCAGACTCCCCGACATAGGAAAAGCCTCCCCGAGGCCCCCTCCTGCTGGTCCGGCAACAATGGACCAGGAGGGGCGCGGATTAATCCTGGGTCTCAGCGATAATACCAAACTAATAACTGCAGGAAAAGGTAATAGGCAAGAATAAGCAGCAGGTTGATGGCAATGGTTTTTACTAAGCGTATCATAAGGATGGATTTTGAATGCCTGAATTCTACCGAAAATTAATCCAAAGTCCATTTATACGCAATAGCAATTCTACCCTCCGGAAGGACGAAAAAACAACAGGGAAAAATCCATTATCGGGCTATTTGGCGATGATTGCCGACCCGCCGGAATCCGGAAGAGGAACAAAATTAATATGTTGTTCCGCGCAGAACTGTTCCACGGCACGCCTTGCCCCTTTGTAATGATCATTATTAAAATCGTGGATGAAAATATATCCCCCCTTGACCAGCCTGGGATAGAAGAACCTCAGTCCGTTATAGATCGGTTCGTACAGATCGGCATCCAGGCTCACAAATACAAAATCATCATGGAGGTCTTTAGCCGACTCAGGAAAAAATCCCTTGACGATGATACATTTCTCCCGGAAAGGCATCGATTGCAGCACGGCTTCCACGGAAGTCTTGGAGAAATCCTGGTTGCCCGCGGAGAAATCCTGCTGCTGCTCGCTCCGGACATCCCTTTCATCGAATCCCTCGAAGGTGTCGAGCAGGTATAAGGACCTGTCAGGGAAATATTTATTGATATATTTTGCGAATTTGCCTTTATAAACGCCTAATTCGGCGACATTTCCTTTTAAATTATGCTTCCTCACCTCCTGGCTGACCAATTCCAGCGTGGAAAGGCGTATATAATCGAAATAATCCTTATCTATTTCCCTTTCCCGGTGTAAGAAATCCAGCGAGCCGCCGATAAAAACACGTTTTTTCAACAAAGACTTACCCAGCAGGAAATTGACCCCTTTGGCAAAAAATCTAATCATAACCGAAGTTAATGGCAAATTTGGCTGTCGGTCAAAATTATTTATTCAGTTTATACAGCTGCGTGACAGCACCCTGCCCCAGTGCTCGGTTATATATCCTTACATCGTCGATTACGCCGCTGAACCAGTAAGGCCAGGAAGGATCTTCATATTTACCGATGAAGATATCATTACTGTTTGGGGTATATATAGCAGTTTTAATCCTGGAATCCTTTAATACCCCATTGATATAAAACTTAGAAACCATTCCATCATACGTATACGTAAGGGTGTACCAGATCCCCGTTTTGGCAGCTATCGTATCCGGTTGCGAATAAGTCCCGGTTCCCCCCGGGTTATTGTCGCCGAAGGCGCCATAAAAATACTCATGCGCACTGTCTACTGCATTTGCGCCGCCGCAGGGTAGGGGATCCGCAAAGCGTAATACGCTCCACCCATTGGCATAGTCCGGCCAGCCCTTCCCAATTATATTATTGATATGACAACTGGCAATTAAAAAAGAATTTATTTTAACGATCGCCTGCAGCGTAATACTATTGGGATTGAGACTGGCACTATTGGCCACCCGCATATAACTGCTGGATCCGTTAAACAAATAGGCATTCCCGGCTCTGCCGAAACGATCCGCTGTGACGGTCGCATTATTATATACAATATGATTGTTATATCCGCTGCTATCCTTCACTGTGCCGCCGTTAAAATTATAATAAGCTACTAATCCCTCTGTTATATCATAAATGCTGTCCGTTTTTACCAGGGTATCATGCTTGATGATGGTAGTGTCATGCTTGACGATCACCGTATCGTGGGTAACCTCCTTTTTACAACCACTGAACGGGGTGGTCGATACTAAGAAAACAAAGAACAACACGGGGGCAATGAACAGCAGTTTCAGGAATTTCATAAATAATTAATTGAACGATATAAGGTTAGGGAGATTCCGCAAATATAAACTCATTATTGCCGGTTTTATTACAAGACCTTCAATTTTGCAGTTATTTACCCAGCTCAAAATAACCCCAAAAGTCATTTACCGGTAATTTTAGTCTTCTCAGGTTTAAAATCCGTTCATCCTTACTCCTACACACCCCTGCCCTCATTGCCCCATTCATGTAGCTTTAATCGATTATTAATCCCCTGGAAGCCTCCTAAGCACGAGTTTTGAACGTATGGTATCTTAAACTTACCCTGTTCCAACAGGCTGAGTTGATAAGTTTTATCGCCTAAAAACTCCTGACTATGACTATCAGCGGATTTACAATGGTGCGTAATGCTACCAAACTTTATTACCCTATAAGGCAGGCGATCTGCTCCATTCTTCCCATCGTCGATGAGTTCGTCGTTGCGCTTGGGGACTGTGACCCGGACGACCGCACGCTCCAGGAGATCGAAAGTATCGGCAGCGATAAGATCCGGATCATTCATACGGTCTGGGATCTGGAAAGATACCCCAGCGGTATGGAACATGCCCATCAGACGGATATAGCCAAACAGGCCTGCAAGGGTGATTGGTTGTTTTATGTCCAGAGTGACGAAGTAGTGCATGAGGAAGATCTGCCTCTTATCCGGCAGCGTTGTGAGGAATTGCTTCCAGATACTTCCATAGAAGGATTGCTGTTCAAATACCGTCATTTCTGGGGCGACTATGATCATTATATGACCTCCCACGCCTGGTATGCCAACGAGATCCGCATCGTCCGCAACCATCCCGAGATCCATTCATGGGAATCTGCCCAGTCCTTCCGGCGGATCCCGGATTTTGACGGGCTGCACTACCGGCAGAAAAAAGGGACCTATAAGTTAAAAGTGGCAAGAGTAGACGCACTCATCTACCATTATGGCTGGGTGCGCCCTCCCCGGTATATGCAGCAGAAAAGAAAGGCATTCGCCACCATCCATTTCGGAAGGGATAATGCTGAGGCAAATTTCCGCCACGAACAGGAAGATTTTTACTTCGGGAACCTCAACGAGCTTTCCGTCTTCAAAGGGTCACATCCTGCGGTGATGCAGGAAAGGATCCGGCTGTTCAACTGGTCCGATCAGCTTGAGCAATCCCGGAAAAAAGCAAGATCACATCAGGTAAGACATAAGCATGAAAAGCTGAAATACCGGCTGCTTACCTTTATAGAGCAGCATTTTCTGGGAGGGCGGCAGATCCTCTCCTTTAAAAATTATCGCTTATAATAAAGAAAAGAGAGCCTGGGCTCTCTTTTCTTTATTATCATCATTGCGTTTATTTCGGCATTTCAAATATAGCCGGGTCGATGGCCTTATTGACCTCGATCTTCTTCTCCGTGATATTGAGCGTGAACTGAGGCAGCGTCAACTGCTGTGAATACG
The DNA here is from genome assembly GCA_035317125.1 of Puia sp. Taxonomy (GTDB): domain Bacteria; phylum Bacteroidota; class Bacteroidia; order Chitinophagales; family Chitinophagaceae; genus Puia. Next base: position 9,400 of record DATHHO010000036.1, on the reverse strand, counting down.
ATACGATCAGCCCGTTATCCAGTTTCTTATAGTCCGAAAAGTCGACGGTAGTCTCTATTTCCTGCCCCCCGGCCGTAATTTTGGTTATTGCTTTTGTTATATACCAGGTAGAGGCATCGATAAAAAACTGAATGTTGATATTGTCCTTGGTGGTGACCTTCAGCTTATACGCGGTTTTGCCTCCCGATGTATCTTTTCCCTGCAATTCTACTTTGTTGCCCTTGGCCGCATAATCGATCAGCGATCCGCTGGAGCCGCCATAGTCGAACCGCAACTTGCCGGCATTCGCCTGGTCTTCGGGTAATGCAGTCGGGGTTGCTGCGCCGGCCATCGGATTGACCATCCAGCCTCCCTTATCGGTGGAGACCTGGATGATATCCTGACCATTGAAGTTCACTACATTTTTGTACGCCTTCCCGTAAACGATCCAGGTCGTGACCGGAGCCTCATTTCCCGCGACCTCCATGGTACCTTCTTCATACAATGACTTCATGGACCGGATCAGGTCTTTGCCGCCAACTGCGGCGATATGCTTACTGATAATTTCATCTACTGTCTGTGCATGCAAAGAAAGTATTCCTGCGAAGAAAAATGCGGTCAACAGGCTTGTTCTTAATGTTTTCATTTATTAGCTTTTTTAAGAATATATAATATTAACAAACATAAATATATTTTTCGGCTATATGGCGACCTTTTATAAAATATCCCGTTAAGGTACTGCATTTCCTGTTCCAGGCTACAGGGTCTAGTTGTTCCAAGCCCACGGTGTCCATGGGCATGCCGCAGCGGCTTATCAAAATTATTCCCGTTTGGATAACCTTTAGTTACCCCGGTGGTATACCCTTGTATTGAAAAAAACCTTATCGATGAAAAGAGTGATCTTTCAAAGGCTCAAAAGGATCGACCATCTTATCCAGATCAAAGGCACCGGCACCCCTGCGGAACTGGCGGAAAAAGTCGGCATTTCCGAAAGAAGCATTTATGAATATGTAGGGCTGATGAAGGATTTCGGCGCACCCATTGACTATTCCCGGCTGAGAAAAAGCTATTACTATAAGGAAGAAGGCCAGTTTACGATCGGCTTTCAAAGGATCTGACCCGGCGCCCCTACCGGACCTTACGCCCAACCCTACCGGCCCGGTCGCCCGATACCGGCCTCATCACACGATCCCATCAGTCCGCAGCTACCGGACCCGGTTCACGACCCTGCCTTCCCCCGGTTCACAAAATTCCAGATGATGGAGAGCATCCAGTAACGACGCAGGGACGTGAAGGAGGTTTCCGTCAGTTGATTTGCCGACAGGTTCCGGGTAAACCCCGTGTTCTGGTCAAGGATATCGTTGACCAGCAACCGGGCCGTGAGCGCATTTCTGAAGAATCGCTTGTCCAGCCATGCATTCCACCGCGCTACACGCAGCTCTTTATCGGCGCCATTGATCTTCTGCCGCCAGCTGTATTCGCAGTTGGTATTCCATTCGATCTGCCAGGGCAGTGTAATGCCAAGCTGCGCGGAATAGACGCCTGTCCAATAACTGGTGAGGGCAGCCGGGTTCACCGAACTATGCGAATACGCATAATTCCAGTTCGAGCTGATAAAAAAATTATATTTATCGGGTACATTCCGGCCGATATTCACTCCGCCCCCCGGACTCCAGGTATCGCTGCTGTCCCGCCGGGTATTCACAAAATTAATGGTGCGGTTATAGGATACGCTGCTGTTGAGCCCCAGGTTCAGGTCCAGCGATCGCAATTTCCAGGTGGATGAGCCATAGAGTTGCGCGTTTTGATTTCCATTCACATTTACCGCCTGGCTAAGGTTACGGCCCAGTGCATCGGTTTGTGTACTGGAACTGATGCTGTTACTGGTGAACCCATACCCAACGCCGATATAAAGATATCTTCCGGCCAACGGTTTATAATCATTCAGCCCCAGACGGAAGCTATGCGAAAAAGCGGGCTGCAACCCCGGATTGCCCAACACGATATTGAGCGGGTCATTGTTGTTCTTTGCCGGCTGCAGCTGATAGATAGAAGGCTGTTGGGTGCTGCCGTAATAATTGAAGCTGATGGAACGGAAGCTGCTGAAATTATACCGGGCCTCCATATGAGGAAAGAAATTAAGATAGTGGTAGCGGATCGAGGTGTCTTGCAACAGGTCTGTCTGCCGGTATGCGGCATAGCTCATATCCCCGCCAAGCGTATAAGTGAAATGTTGTTTCTTAAGTTGCGCCGTCAGCCTCACCCGCTGAGTAGCGATATTGAAGCCATAAGCGCTGCTGAGACTGTCGATATAGTCGTCATACTTGCCGCCGCCTTTATTAAATGTGTTCCGGATGGACTCGTTATGGGTGAGGGCCAGACTGTACCCGGCAGCGATGACCCAGTCTTTCCAGACCGGGGTCGTGTAAAGGATATTGCCTTCGATGGTGGTGGCTTTCCCCGTATTGTCCTTTTTCTGATCCGTAGTGTCATGCGAGATCAGGCTGGTATCCGGCTGACGAAAGTTATTGACGGAGTAGAGATAGCCCGAGACATGATTATCCGTCGTGTGGATATTCGCATAAGCGGATAACGTCTGCCCGGGATGCGCGAATTTCTTCCGCCAGAGGATGTTCCCGATAAAATTGCGGTTATCGATATCCGCATCGCTGCTGCGGTGGCTGTCATTGACCAGCGTATCGTTAAGCAGGGTAGATCCGGTAAAGCCGTCCTGATTATGCGCCTGTTCGGTCAGCCCGCCAAAGGACAACCGGAAAGAAGAAGAGGAGTCGAAGGTGATCTCGTAAATAGCGGACAGGGTATGCTGGTCTTTGCTGCTGCGGCTGGTCGCCTGCTGGGTCTGCAGATAAATCGTGTCCGCCAGCGTCTGCCGCGTGATGGTGGTGGAGACAGGGTCGTTGAAAATACGGTTGTAACGGTAATTGCCGCTGAGATGCTGCCCATCATGGATCCCATCGCCGTTCCACTTGTTGGAGTAATGTACGCCCGCATTGCTGGTCAGGGGCGTTCCACCCGTTGCGCCGGAAGCGCCAAAATTATCCGCGCCGCCGGGCCCCTGAGGAATATAGGTGTTCTCCCCGTCGTCGAAGCTCTGTGCATCTGCCCCGCTGAGACCGGACTGACCGGTGCTGGATGCCATGCCAAAGACGGATAGCTTGCGCCTGGCCTTGAAAGCGCCCGCAAGCCCGCTGTTGTTATAATATTTATCGCCGGTGCCCGCCTCTGCCTTGAGGAAATAGCCGTTCTTCTTATCCTCCCTCAACGTGAGGTTCAGCGTATGGACGGACTTGCCATCGTCGATGCCCGTAAATTCCGATTGCGGAGATTTTTTATTGATGACCTGGACCTTATCGATCATCGACGCACTGAGGTTACGGGTAGCGATGGTGGGATCGTCACTGAAGAACTCTTCCCCATCGATAAGGACCTTCTGTATCTTTTGTCCCTGCGCCATGATCTCCCCTTTCTGGTTGACTTCAACGCCTGGCAGCAACCGCAGCAGGTCTTCGACACTTCCATTTGTTTTTACTTTCACACTGCTCGCATCGTATTCCAGCGAATCCCCTTTGATGCGGATCACGGGACGGCGCTGGGTCACCACCGCCGCAACCAGCTCATTGCTCCGGGGTGGCAGCGGTATGCTGCCAAGATCCACGGGAGCCGTCCCCGCTATTTTTACTGGAAAAAATTGATTGGCGAATTCAGGGTGGGTGATCAGCAGGATGAACCCGCCGGATGGCGATAAAGATCCGCCGGAGCCGTGATCCGCAAGCCGCAGAGAAAAATGGCCATCCGCAGCGGTGCGCGTAAAATTCAGCAGCATGCTATCGGTCTGGCGCAGACAGGCGATCACGGCGAAAGGAATATGTTTATGCCCGATGGTATCGACAACCCTGCCGCTGAGCGTGACCTGACCGTAGGAGACAAGTATGCTCAGTGACAGGAACAGGGCAAGCACCATTCCTTTTTGGAGAAAGCCTGACATGATAAGGTATTCTTTCTCTCTAATTTACCCGATATCGCTGCAGTCAGGGTGCAGTGGGTCGTTTAATTATTCGTAAGCTTCATTTCTACCCTCCGGTTCTGCGCCATGCCCTCAAGCGTTTCATTCGGCGCTATCGGGCGCTTACTGCCATAAGCCTTTGTATCCATCCGCTGTGCAGGGATGCCCTTCCCTTCCAGATAACGCTTGACGGCCTTTGCCCGCCGTTGTGACAGCCGCCCATTGCGCTCATCCGTTCCTTCCGTATCCGTATGTCCCTCGATATGCAGGTGCAGGGCCGAATCCGATTGTAATATAGCAACCACCCTGTCCAGCTCCGGATAGCAATTCTTTTCAATAGCGGCCTTGGCCCGTACAAAGAAGATCCGGTCCGCGGCGTTCTTCACACTCTGGAGCACTTCTGGCCGTATTGGCGGACACCCGTGATTGGATACCAACCCTTTCACCAGCGGACACCTGTCCTCATCATCGTTCACACTGTCCCCATCCGTATCCGGCGCAGGGCAACCATTGAAATTGGGTGAACCTTTTACATCGGGACATTTGTCCTTGTTGTCGGGCACTCCATCTCCATCCTTGTCGGGACAGCCGATCAGAGCTATCGGGCCGGCGGAATCGGGGCACGCGTCTTTCTCGTCGACTACCCCATCTCCATCCCGGTCATGGGTGAGATTGATCTTCTTGTATAAAGTATCAGTTTTTCTTTCGTCCTTTGACTTCGTGTTCTTGAATATGGGTATGGTGATGCCGACATGAAAATCCGCAGACTGGATCCTTTTGCGCAACAGGCTGCTCAAAATGCTGCCCGAGCCTGCGAATATGGGGCCGAACCTGACACCGGCGCCCCAGTTCAGCTGGCTCTCCACATTATAGGATACAGGAGAATAAATGCTTACCCATTTCTTTTCGAGCCTGGGGGTGAAGGTAAAGGAAGTAGTATAGTTGGGGCTCAGTAAATTAGTCGTGGAGACCATATTGACCAATACATCCCCGTCGATGAATATTCTTTTGTAAACATGATAATCTACATTGACATGAACCGCAGTAGGCAACGCTACATTTAATTTGGATGGCCCTCCCTTCGCAACGATCAGCCCCACTCCCTTTAGGCGCGTAAAATACTGGTCATAGTTCTCCCCGTCCATTTTCTGCAGCTCACTGGAATTGTGCCCGCTCGCATTCATGGAATAGGTCTGGCCATTGGGGGAATTATTATAGTTGACGCTGCCAAGGTCAGTCAGGGACAGCCCCAGGCGTAATTTATACGGGGTGACATCCTTACTGAGCCAGCCGTGATCCTCTTCATCCGCGTCTTTATGTGTTGCCGTGCCATTTCCCGCGGGCGTCCACTCATATACGACTCCAAGATCGAGCCCCCAGCCATGGCCGGTCTGCTTGTTGATGGCATCGGAGAAACTTCCGCTCCCGAGATTGTCGAAGTTCGAAGTATGTGGCGTGGAAATATCTGCGTTAAGCTGATTGATATTGTTCAGTGGATCGATGTTTACAAGCAGCTGCCCGGAGCTGACGGCGCCAAGCCCCAGTCCGGCAATATATTTTGCCGTGACCCCTACCTTGAATTCACTGTGCTCGTTTTTCATGAGCACCCGCCCGAAGGACAGGCCCAGCTCCCCAAAAGCATGTAGCTTGGTCTGCAGGCTTCTGTCGATGATATCCATATTGGCAAAGCTGGGATTGGAATTTCCAAGGATCTGGAAGAGACTGTTGCTGAGATTGTATTCATTGCCCATCACCCGCATCCGGGTTATGATCCCAATCGAATTTTTGGAATTGATCGTGACCATGGCCGATGGCCCCAAAATATCGGTATTAAAGTAAGCGTATTTGAATTCGGCATTATTGGTGGTCTTGTAATACCCATCCCCTTCATGAAGACCGGAAAAGTGCAGTCCAAACAATCGCTTGCGGTCGATCTCATAAGCATTGTTGCCGGCCAGGGCGCTGATGGAGAACAGGTTGACATTCACCTTAAACTTGCTGTCCGCCAGCATTCCGGGGTTTAAGAGCAGGTTGTTTACTCCCGCATAGTTGTCATAACCATATCCTACATAGGATTGGGAATAGCCGGTCAGGCACATAAGGGTCCCTAAAAGGAGCCATACACTCTTTCTTCGTTTCATAACTACGGGTAATTATTTCATGGATATTGGATGACACGAATCATCCCAATTCAGGAATTAACGGAAAATGGCCCATTCTATTGCACTAGAATGGGCCATCCGCTTTAATTTACCCTATCTGTCGTCCCTGCCGCACCGTCCCCGCTGCCTTCTGGTTTCCTGTAGTCGTCCTGTCCGCCTAATTCGAAGGCTTGCTTAGGGCCGCCTCATCGACGGGCTTGTTCACTTCCAGTTTTTCGACGCTGGTCTTGGCGCCAAAGCCACCGGCCACGATCGTATAGGGGAAGATATAGCCGTCGGGCGTTTTCTGATAATCGCTGTAATCGACATTGATCTCGCCATCGCCGCCGCCATTGGTGCCGCCGGGACGCCGGCCACCGCCACCTCCCATCATGCCCCCGCCTTTATAGCTTTCCCGGAGGATATACGAAGTCTTGACATCGATGGAATACGTGATGGCCCGCCCTGAGGCCAGCGTCAGCCTGATCTTGTAACATTCATTTCCATTGATGGTATCCTTGCCCAGCAGCTCGGGCTTATTGCCTTTTGCGGCATAATCCACCAGCGGCCCGGCACAATCGAGCTGGGATTGCAGGGTCTTCACCTGCTCGTCTGCCATGGCGGTAAAGCTCCCCCCGCTGCGGGGGTTCATGCTCCATCCCTTCTGGGGCGTGACGATGACGATCACATTCCCCATCCCGAATGAGATCTCCTGGCGGAAGAGTTTATTATTCACCTTCCAGAGCTTCGAGTTGATCTCCGTACCGTTCTGCATGACGGCTACTCCTTCCTGATAGACGGACCTGATGGATTGTAATTTATCCTTGCCACCCATGGCCGTCACATATTTGGCGATGACGTCATCGGCGGTCTGGGCGAACGCACCCAGCGACACCAGCAACAGGGCGAACAACGGCGCTAATACGATCGGGGAAAGAGATGGATACAGGATGGATCTTTTCGGACGCATACGAACGGTTTTTTAGTATTTGAACAAGGAATAAAAGTATCTGCCCCTCAAAGATATTATTTCTTTAATTTTCCGATGTTAAAATTAAATCATGCAAAGAATCAAAGGCAGGCTGGTAGATATATTTCAGGAAAAATGGTATCCCGCGGAAATTCTCATCGAAGATGGAAAAATAAGTTCCGTGACGCCCCTGCCGGACGCCGGGAACGGACACGCCCCGGACGAAAGCACCCTGGCTGCCGGAGACCTGCCCTTTATACTTCCCGGCTTTATAGATGCCCATGTCCATATCGAAAGCTCCCTGCTCATCCCTGCCGAATTCGCAAGGCTGGCCGTTGTACACGGTACCGTTGCCACCGTCAGCGACCCGCATGAGATCGCCAACGTTTGCGGTCTGGCGGGCGTGGAATTCATGATCCGGAATGGCCGCACCGTTCCCTTCAAATTCAATTTCGGCGCCCCGAGCTGCGTGCCTGCCACCCGGTTTGAAACCGCCGGCGCAAGACTTGATGCTCCCGATGTAGAGGCCCTCCTGAAAAAACCCGAGATAAAATACCTCGCCGAAATGATGAATTTTCCCGGCGTGCTGAACAAGGATCCCGAAGTCATGGCAAAGATCGCCGCAGCCCATGCCCTGAACAAGCCCGTTGATGGCCATGCTCCAGGTCTGCGTGGACAGGTCGCCGGAGAATACATTGCGGCCGGCATCAGCACGGACCATGAATGTTTCACCGCGGAAGAGGCCCTCGATAAGCTGCGTTTCGGAATGAAGATCCTCATACGGGAAGGCAGCGCGGCAAAGAATTTCGATGCGCTCATCGGTCTCCTGAATGACTATCCCGACCAGATGATGTTCTGCAGCGATGACAAGCATCCCGACAGCCTCGTGGCTGGCCACATCGACCAGCTCTGCTCCCGGGCCGTCGCCAAAGGCGTCGATGTCTTCAACGTGTTGAAGGCCGCTTGCCTCAACCCCGTCATCCATTACAAGCTGGACTGCGGGCTGCTGCGCGCCGGTGATCCGGCCGACATGATCCTCGTGGATGACCTGAAGACCTTTAAGGTGCTGAGGACTTATATAGACGGCGAGCTCGTGGCGGAGAATGGGGTCTCTAAGATCGCCAGCACTCCGGTGGAAGGAATAGTGAACAGATTCCATTGCGAACCAAAAGCGCCGGAGGACTTTGCGTTCCTGCTGAATAAATGGGGGGAAGAGGAGAATGTAGAACAGGTTTATGTGATCGGGGCTCAGGATGGTCAGCTGATCACAAACAAGCTGACAGTACCGGTGAAGGATACACGACCGGAAAACGGACGTCTGCAGAGTAATCCCGGCAAAGACATCCTCAAGATCGTAGTGGTGAACCGCTATCTGGCGGCACCTGTTGCAAAATCCTTTATCCGGAATTTCGGGCTGAAAAGAGGGGCGCTTGCCTCCTCGGTTGCGCATGACAGCCATAATATCGTAGCGGTCGGGGTCGATGACGAAAGCCTGTGCAAGGCCATTAACCTCGTCATCCGCGAGAAAGGGGGCATCAGTTGTGCTGACCCCGGACAAGGAGACGGCGAAACGGAAATGGTATTGCCCCTTCCTGTCGGGGGGTTGATGAGCGCATCCGATGGCTATTCGGTAGCCGGCGCCTACATGGCCATCGATGCGATGGCGAAGAACCTCGGTTCTGCTCTTTCCGCACCTTTTATGACCCTGTCCTTTATGGCGCTGTTGGTGATCCCTCACCTTAAGCTGGGCGATCTGGGATTATTCGACGGCGACAAATTCGAGCTGGTCTAGGGTCTACTCCGCTCAGAAGACGCGAGAGCGGCTGATCCTCGAAGCGCCTGCCATGCGGGCGGTTATTCAGCTCTTAGATTCTTCACTGGATTGGCAAGCGCCGAGCTCACGGCCTGTATGCTCACCGTCAGCAAGGTGATCAGCAGCGTCAGTATGGCTGCGACCAGATATATTACCCAACTCATGGTGGTCCGGTAGGTAAAGCTCTGCAGCCATTGCGACATCACCCACCAGGCCAGCGGTACGGCGATCAATATGGCCAGCGATGCCAGCCGTATAAAATCTTTTGACAACACAAAGACAAGGTCGGGCAAAGAGGCGCCCAGTATTTTGCGGATGCCGATCTCCTTCACCCTTTGCCTGGCGGAATAGGAAGACAGGCCGAACAGGCCAAGACAGGCAAGTATGATGGCTATGGCCGAGAACAGGTTCATCACTTTTCCAAGACGCAGCTCGGCGCTGTATAGCTTATTGTAATCTTCATCCATGAACCG
>DATHHO010000035.1:0-6305 GCA_035317125.1 Puia sp. | reverse complement strand
TCCCCGGGGACGATCAGGAAGAGGGCCGGGTGGTACCCGTGCCGGATAAAATTCCGGTCCCGCTCCATTACCGTAAAAGCGGTACTTTTGGGCGCTTAAAATTTTTATCCGCTGGTGCGGGCATAATACCCGCTGCAACGGTTCATTAATATTTACCAGATGAAGCTTGATATTCTCGCGATAGCGGTACACCCCGACGATATGGAACTCGGCTGTTCCGGCACTTTGCTGATGGAGAAAATGAATGGCAAAAAGACGGGCGTTGTGGACCTTACCCGGGGAGAGCTCGGGACAAGGGGAACACCCGAACTGAGGCTCGAAGAAGCGGCCCGGGCAGCTGCCCTCCTGCGCCTGGATGCCAGGGAGAACCTCGGCATGGCGGATGGATTTTTCCGGAATGACGAGGCCCACCAGCGACAGCTGATCCAGGCCATCCGGAAATACCGGCCGGAGATCGTGCTGGCCAATGCGCTGGCGGACCGTCACCCCGACCATGGAAGGGCCGGGCATCTCATCACTGAATCCTGTTTTCTCAGTGGGCTGAGAAAGATCGCCACGGTGGGCGCCGACGGTCAGCCCCAGGAGCACTGGCGCCCTAAATATGTATTCCATTTTATCCAGGACCGGTATGCCGATCCCTCCTTTGTGTATGACATTACGCCGGTCTTTGAAAAGAAGCTGGAATCGATAAGGGCTTATTCCTCGCAATTCCATTCGGCCCAATATGGAAAAGAAGAGCCCCAGACCTATATTTCCAGCCCTGAATTCCTCAGCGCCATCATCGGGAGGCACCAGATGTTTGGTAAAATGATCGGAGTGCCTTATGCAGAGGGCTTTATCACCGAAAAAATGATCGGGATAAGGGATTTTGACAGCCTGGTAAGGGTGGATACTTAAAACAGGAAAAAGGGTAAAACAAATCCCCCATCTCCACGTTATTATATTATGGGCTTTTTAACACCTGATCCGCTGCGAAAGAGCTAAATTTGCACATTATTTAATACTATTTAACCGGCTTACCATGGCAATGCCCAAATTTTCCAATGTCCCCCATTCATTTCACACCGAACTGAAGAACCGGATAAGCAATTATTTTGAGGCGGTTGGCAAATCCACTACGGGTAATTCCAACCTTTTTCTCAAGGCCGTGATCCTGATGGTAAGCTTTGTATTCGTCTATATTCACCTTGTTTTTTTTACGCCTCCGGTCCTCTGGTCGATCCTGGAATGTGTGTTGCTGGGAGGGGTGGTCGCCGCGATCGGTTTTAATGTCATGCATGACGGAGCGCATGGCAGCTTTTCCAAATACAAATGGGTAAACCACTTTGCGGCTTTTTCGCTGAATATACTGGGTGGTAACAGCTTTATGTGGAATATGAAGCACAATGTCATCCACCATGCTTTTACCAATGTGGACGGGATCGATGACGATATCGATATCCAACCCTGGATGCGCATGAGCGCAACGCAGAAGAAGTATAAGCTGCACAAATACCAGCATCTGTATTTCTGGTTCCTGTATTCCCTGCTGTATATTTTCTGGATCTTCGTGCTGGACTACCAGAAATATTTTAAGAGCAAGGTTGGGAATATGCCCCTTAAGAAAATGACCGTTTCTGATCATTTTGTTTTCTGGGGATTCAAATTGTTTCATTTATTCCTGTTCGTAGCCATGCCGATCTATATGCTGGGATTTACGGACTGGCTTATCGGATTTGTCATATTCACCTGTGTTGCCGGTTTTGTGCTGAGCCTTGTGTTCCAGCTGGCGCATACCGTCGAGCATACCGCCTTTCCAGTCGCTAATGTGGAGACCGGTAAACTGGAGGACGAATGGGCCGTGCACCAGATCAAGACAACGGCAAATTTCGCCACGAATAATCCAGTAGTTTCCTGGCTGGTCGGAGGCCTGAATTTTCAGATCGAGCATCATCTTTTCCCCAAAATATCTCATGTCCACTATCCCGCGATCAGCAAGATCATCCGGCAGGCCTGCCAGGAATATGGTCTTGTCTATATCGAATTCCCCAGAGTGCGTTATGCCGTTGCGTCACACGTTGCCTTCCTGAGACAGATGGGAAGGAATTAAGGCAATGACCTCAGCTTATTTTATGATGAAGGGATAGTAGGGCAAGGTTTCATCTTTAATGGTCCTGAACCCCTGGTCAATCCGGTCGCCCCTCATTTCAATTTCTCCGGTATAGAATAACCTGCAGGGAAGGTCCGTATTTATACATTCATGCTTGCTATCTCCAAGGTATAGTTTTACCCCATTGCGGAGGGTCGCATAGGGAAAATCCGCTTTATTATTCTTATACCGGATATCTTTCAGGGGGTACAACCAGCAATCCGCCAGGGTAAATGGATAGGTGGAGGGCTTACTATATCCCGTTTTTATATAGTATAAGGCGGCCAACATGAAAAGAAGATTTATCAGGAATGAAAATCGCTTCGGTCTGCGTTCTGGGTGTCCATGCTGCCAGGCAAGAAAGGGAAAAATAAAGGATAGCGAAAAAATCACCGCGCCAAATCGGAAGTTGCCTACCATGAATAACCAGACCCAGAGACCTGAATAGATGATCAACCATCCAGGGAGCATGCTGTATATCGCTTTCCGGCTCCTGCCATAAAGAACAAGCCAATACAAAGGAGAAAGGATGGCGGCAACCAAAAGCAATAAGTTGGCAGACCAGTTCCTGAAAGAAAATAGCTGCGGAGAAAAAAACCATCTCGCGAATGACACCCCAGGCCGATCACTATAGACAAAGAAAACATTATATTTTAAAACATTAAAGGATACTTGCCAATCCGGATGGAAAAAAATAAGGTAGGGGAAAGGATATATTATATAGCCACTCATTATATAATTCCTTACCATCCAGGGTAGGTATAGGAATAAGCAAATTCCAGAAACTTTCAAGAAGAAGGGATATTTTTTTTCTTTTTTGGGGAGAAGAAAATAAATGTAAGGCAGCGCTGATAATATGGGAAAGGCATAGAGCTTGGCAGTTACCGAATACAATATTACCAGGGTTGGGATGAGGAACTGAGAAAGTCCGGCCTTACCGGAAACCAGGATCTCGTATAATCGGATCATCGCATAGGCCATGCAAATATCCACCAGGGCATCGGAGGAGGTAGAGGAAATATTGATCAGCAAAATTCTGTAGAACATAAAAATCAATACCGCATAGATCAGTCCCGCCCGCAGATCTTTTGTCCTCAGCAATTTCAACACGAGCCATGCGAAAAACATGCCGGTAAGAACGCCGTTCAGCGGATAAATGGACTGTCCCAGAGGCCGGGTAAAGGAATAGGCCGCCTGAATGATAAAAGAGACGGAATTAAAAGCCAGGCGAGCGTGGATATTGGCCAGTCCCGGCACAACTTTATAGGTTTCATACCACAGGATAGACAAATAATGGTAGCCTGCGCTGTCTGTATTTCCGGAAGGGATGATACCGTAGAAAATCAGTGTGGCTGCCAGGCACAAAGAGACGATCCGGTTGGGCGGGGAAAAAACATATTCAAGGGTATGCCGGATGGAATAACGGATTTGCCGGACGCGAGCTGGAAAGAACCAGAGGACGGCAAGGCTAAGGATAAATAGAGGTATCAGGGTGAAGAAGTTGACGGGCAGCCAAAAGGACAGCATGTTAAAATAGATGCCGGATGCGATAAGCCCTGTCAGGAATATCTCTAAAATATTGGCAGGAACTGGTAAACCGAAGAGTTTTTCCAACCCGGATACCGACAGGACGCCAAGGCTAAGGGTGATGAAGACCAGCAAAAGGGCATCTGCCAACAGCAAGAGCATAGGAGAGATTGGTTAGAAGCGTTTAAGGTATGACAAGTTATGAAATCTATTAAAGATCCGACTTTTCCCCTGTTTGCACGGAATCTTGTAAATTTGCACCTCAAATCGGACTCCGATCTATAGTAAAGACCGGGATGCGATAAATTGATCCAGGACAAATATGAGCAAAATTAAAATAGGGCTGGTTCAGATGAGCTGTTCTGCAGATAAAGCAGCCAATCTTAAAAAGGCTACTGAAAAAGTAAAGGAGGCAGCCGCAAAGGGCGCACAGATCGTATGCCTCCAGGAATTGTTCACCTCTCTCTATTTTTGTGATGTAGAAAACTACGACAACTTCAATCTTGCCGAGCCTGTCCCGGGTCCTTCCACAGACGCGCTGGCTAAGCTGGCCGGAGAACTGAAGGTCGTGATCATCGCTTCACTTTTTGAAAAACGAACCCAGGGCATTTATCATAATACGACTGCCGTGCTGGATGCAGACGGCGCCTATCTCGGAAAGTACAGGAAAATGCATATCCCGGACGACCCCGCTTATTTCGAGAAATTCTATTTTACCCCGGGCGATCTCGGGTATAAGGTCTTCAAGACAAAATACGCGCCCATCGGCGTGCTGATCTGCTGGGACCAATGGTACCCCGAAGCGGCCAGGATCACTGCCCTGATGGGTGCGGAGATCCTGTTCTATCCTACGGCCATCGGCTGGGCGACCAATCAGGATGAAGCGACGAATACCGAGCAATACAATGCCTGGCAGACTATCCAGCGCAGTCATGCCATAGCCAACGGCGTCCATGTCGTGAGTGTGAACAGAGTGGGTGAAGAGCAGAACGGCGCCATGAAGTTCTGGGGAGGTTCATTCGTATCCAATCCGTTTGGAACGTTGTTGTACAAGGCATCGCACGACGAGGAGGAAACGACCATCGTAGAGATAGACACCGCGAAAACGGACAGCTACCGGACGCACTGGCCGTTTATGCGGGACAGACGTATTGATTCTTACCAGCCCATAACGAAGAGGTTCATCGATGAGGACTGAGGCTGCGGACCGCGGCAAGCTAAATATCCCAATTGCGAACTGAGAAAATTGACGAATGAACAATGTATCAACCCCCCGTCAGCAAGGATATTTTTTTCCGGCGGAGTTCGCCCCGCATGTGGCGACCTGGCTGAGCTGGCCGCATAAGGAAGCATCCTGGCCGGGCAGGATCCTGTCCATCTATCCTTATTACAGCCGCTTCATCAAAGAGCTCGCCCTTGGCGAGAAGGTGTGTATCAATGTGAACGATGAGGCTACCCGGGCCTTTGCTGTAAGCTGTCTCAGCGCAGCCGGTGTGAATATGGATCAGGTGAAATTCTTTTTTCATCCCACTAATGACGCCTGGTGCAGGGATCATGGCCCTGCCTTTCTCATCAAACCTGGAGCGGACATCCCAAAAGTAATTGTCGACTGGAACTATAATGCCTGGGGAAATAAATATCCTCCTTTCGATCTGGACGATGTTGTCCCGACCCTTGTCGGCAAGGCCCTGAACATCCCGGTGTACCATCCAGGTATTATCATGGAGGGGGGATCGGTCGATTTCAATGGGAAGGGAACCCTGATCACGTCGACCTGCTGTCTGCTCAACAAGAACCGCAATCCGCAGCTCAGCCAGGCACAGATCGAAACATACCTGAAGGACTATTATGGCGTGGAGCAGGTGTTGTGGGTAAAGGATGGCATCGTGGGGGACGATACGGATGGGCATATCGACGACACGGTACGGTTCGTCAACGAGGACACCGTTATCACCGTGATCGAAGAGGACAAGGGGGATGAGAACTATGCGCTTTTGCAACAAAATTTATCCGACCTGAAAAAAATGCGCCTGGCGGATGGCAGGCAGCTGAACATCGCAGAGCTGCCGATGCCCGATGCTGTCATTTACGAAGATCAGCGCCTGCCGGCTTCTTACGCAAATTTTTATATCGCAAACCAATCTGTTATCGTACCTACCTTCCGCTGCGACAAGGATGAAAAGGCGCTGGAGATCATCGCCGGTTGTTTTCCGGATCGCCGGGTGACCGGTATCGATTCCACGGAGATTATCTGGGGACTGGGAAGCTTTCATTGTCTGAGCCAGCAGGAACCGGATCCGGTTCCTCCGCAATAAAGAAATCCCAATAAGCTGTTGTCCAGCGTTGGCTTTGTCATGCTCAGGCGTTGAGCGCTACGATCGGCACATGGCTGTGATAGGCTAGTTTCTTTGTATTCGTGGTCTTGAAAATATTGCTGAGGAATGAGTGTTTTCTGGGAAAGCTCAGGATCAGGTCGATATTTTTGTCGGTTACGAACTGATTGATGGCTTCCATGAAATCGAACATACGGATAAAATAGAAAGCGGGGTGATAGCCACTCAGCATGTCTTCCAGCTTGGCCCTTTCCGCCTTGTATTCGTCGGTGAGCTCTACGTAATGTTCGTGATCTACGTTGACGATGTGCAGGCTT
>DATHHO010000034.1:0-6182 GCA_035317125.1 Puia sp. | reverse complement strand
CGGTAGTGGCGGACCCGGTAAAGGTGACCACGTCCTGGTCAGTCACATGATCGAGGAGGTCGCCCGCGCTGCCGCAAAGCAGCTGGAGGGCGCCGGGGGGCAGGATGCCGCTGGCCGCGATCTCGCGTACGACGGCTTCGGTGAGGAAGGAAGTGACCGTGGCGGGTTTTACGATGGCCGGTACCCCCGCGAGTAAATTGACGGCTATCTTTTCCAGCATGCCCCAGACGGGGAAATTAAAGGCGTTGATATGAATGGCGACGCCTTCTTTGGGCACCAGGATATGCTGGCCCATAAAAGTGCCGTTCTTTCCGAGGCTTAGCCCGTCACCGTCAAGGCAGAATGTTTCGTCGGGGAATTTCCGCCGGAGCGAGGCATAGGAGAACAGGTTGCCGATGCCCCCCTCCAGGTCTATCCAGCTGTCCACTCTGGTGGCGCCTGTCTGGAAGCTGATCTGGTAAAACCTTTCGAGGCGTTCAGGCTCCTTCAGATAAAGGGCCAGTGCGCGGAGCATCCGCCCTCTTTCGGGGAAGGTCATTTTGCGCAAGGCCGGGTTGCCGGTCTTTCTCCCATAGTCCAGCATCGCGCCGAGGTCCAGCCCCTTCGTACTGGCATGAGCGATCAGCTTACCCGTGGCGGCATGGTGTAAAGGCTGTCCTTCCCCATCCCCCATGATCCAGTTCCCTGCAATGTAATTTCCCAGCTTGGACATAATACGATCGTTTCGTTGATAAGAGGGTGAAATTAGAAAAAGTTTCGGGTATGGCAATCCGCAGAGATTCCAGGGCGGCCCTTTTGGTTTTGGTCCCATGCCAGTCTGTCATAAAAAAAGATTGGTAAAAAGTTTGAACGCATTCGTTCATGGAAAACATTTATTCGCTGATCGGGGAGACTGCTCTGCACGATGCAGATCTGCTGGATGCTTATTCCAGAACGATCACAGGAGTCGTTGGCCAGGTGGCCGAGGCGGTGGTGCATATACAGGTGATGAAGCCGGCGACCGACAGAAGGACGCGTGAGCAGCAGCTTACCCCTGGCTCGGGATCGGGATTTATCATATCGACGGATGGATTTGTAGTGACCAATAATCATGTCATTGAAAATGCGAAGGAGATAAAGGTTTCCCTGGCCGATGGCAGAACAGTAAACGCGGAATTGAAGGGTACGGACCCATCCACGGATATTGCCGTGCTGAAGATCTATGAGACGGGTCTGAAGCCGCTGACCTTTGCCAATTCGGATTCCCTGCAACCGGGCCAGATCGCCATTGCCATCGGCAATCCGCTGGGGTTGCAGCATACGGTCACGGCGGGAGTGGTCAGCGCGCTGGGAAGAACACTGCGCGCCAACAATGGCCGGCTGATCGACGATATCATCCAGACCGATGCCTCGCTGAACCCGGGCAATTCGGGTGGACCGCTGGTCAATTCTGCAGGCAGGGTGATCGGGGTCAACACGGCTACGATCCTTTCGGCGCAGGGGCTTTGTTTTGCCGTTTCGTCCAACCTGGCCGCTTTTGTGGCGGGGAAACTCATCATGGAAGGCAAGGTGAAAAGGGCTTATCTGGGAATTGCAGGACAACTGGTCAATCTGACCGGGCGCATGATCGCCGCCAACCGGCTGGAGAAGCATACGGGTGTTTACATTTATGAGGTCGTTCCCGACCAGCCCGTTAACAACCATGAAATAAAGACGGGAGACATCATCGTTGGGTTTAATGGCAGGGGCATCGGTACCGTCGATGAGCTGCACAAACAATTAAGCGATCAGGTGATCGGACATTCCGTTCAGCTGGAGGTGCTCAGGAACGGGCAGAAAAAGCTGCTGAACGTGGTCCCCGGGGAAATGCGCTGAGGGGGGTTGGGCGGGGAGGCGGGGTATCATCCGGAGTAGGTGATGAATCCAGAGCAGTGGACCAGGCGGCCAGAACAGAGAATGACCAGGCCGGACAAAAGATCAGGCGGATCGAGGATCAGATCAGGCGACCAGGCGGATATCGATCTCTTTGCAGAGTATGTCGAATATCTCGTCGACGGACCCTTCGCCCTTGACATAGACCACTTTATCGTATTTCTTGTAATGTTCTGCCACAGCGGCAGTCTTTTTTTCGTATTCGGCGATCCTCGCGCTGATGATCTCTTCGTTGGTGTCGTCGCTGCGACCGGATGTAAGCCCGCGGTTGAGCAGCCTCTTGACCAGCTCTTGCTGGGAAACCTGGAGGGCAAGTACAACGGCGATCTCGGTACCTTTCTGGGTCAGCAGCTTATCGAGGGCCTCGGCCTGTGCATTCGTCCGGGGAAAGCCGTCGAACAGAAAGCCGTTCGCCTTTGGGTTGTTATCCAGGGCGGAACTGATCATTTCAATGACCACTTCATCGGGCACCAGCTGCCCCTTGTCCATATAGCTCCTGGCCGCCAGGCCCAGCGGGGTCTGACCGGCGATCTCGCTGCGCAGCAGATCACCCGTGCTCAGGTGCTTCAATCCATATCTCGAAATAAGCCTCTCCGACTGTGTCCCCTTTCCGCTCCCGGGCGGTCCGAATAATATTAAATTAAACATAGTGCTGGTTACCCTTGTGAATGGACAAATATAACATGTAGCAGGTATAATTCCTTTAACATTTTCCCCTTTTCCTTAAAAAAGGAAATGTTAAGCCCGGCAGTTTGTCCATGATCTGACAACCGGACGAACCCAGCACGCGTACATTTGTTATATAATCAGATTTATGCCCAAAATGATACGCTACGGATACATTATATTGCTGGCCCTGCTGTTGCAGCAATGCACTTATTCACAAACGTCCAAAGAACTGAAATCGAATAGTATGGATACTGAAAAAAAACAAGACAACCCGGTTTACTCCCGGAGCGACACGGCTCCTGTCAACGTCCCCGAAGATCAGTGGAAGAAGATCCTGCCCAAAGATATTTACCGCGTGGCAAGGGAAAAAGGAACCGAAAGACCAGGGTCCAGTCCTTTTGAGCATTCAAAGGAAGTAGGGACCTTCTATTGCGCCGTCTGCGGGAACGCATTGTTCCGGAGCGATGCCAAGTTCGAGAGCGGTTGCGGCTGGCCCAGTTTTTACGAACCCATCAGCAAAAGCAGCATTATCTACCTGCCGGACCATGGCTATGGCATGGAACGGACGGAAGTCGAATGCGGCCGGTGTAAGTCCCATCTGGGGCATGTCTTCAATGACGGGCCACCACCTACCGGTCTCCGGTATTGTATCAATGGCGTAGTGCTCGATTTCGAGAAGGCGAAGGACGCCGAGAAGAAATATAACGAGGATAATAAAAAGAGCTGAGCAGTATGAAGATCGGGTGGATAGGCCTTGGCAATATGGGTATTCCTATGGTGAAGAACCTGATCAGATCGGGTTTTTCCGTTGTCCTTTACAACCGGACGGCCTCAAAGGCAGCGCCGCTGCAAGAACTTGGCGCCACCCTCGCGGAAAGTCCGGCCGTCTTACTGGCCACCTGCGATATAGTGATCACGATGGTCTCGGATGATGAGGCCTTGCGACAGGTCCATGACGGGGAGAATGGCCTGCTTTCGGGCGGTCCGGGCGGTAAAGACGGAAGTCCGGGATCGGATCGTCAGCCAGGCGTTGACCGTTCCCGGATCGTGATCGATATGAGCACAGTCTCTCCCGCCACCAGCAGGGAGCTGGCGGAACGGCTTGCCGCAAAAGGGATCGCTTACCTCGATGCGCCGGTATCCGGCAGCGTAAAGCCGGCGGAAGATGGTCAGTTGGTCATCATGGTTGGCGGAAAAAAAGAGGACTATGAAAAAGCCCTTCCCATTTTCGGCTGTCTGGGCAAACGTTCTTTCCTGCTCGGCAACCAGGGCTCGGGCAATGTCGCCAAACTGGCGATCAACCTCCTGCTGGCCTTTAATGTACAAGGGCTGGCCGAGACCGTGCTTTTTGCGCAGGACAACGGGATCGCCACCGGCGACATGCTGGCGATCATCAACGAGAGCGCGCTGGCCAACGGGATCACCCGGTTGAAGGCCAATAATATCCTGGAAAATAATTTCAAGGCGGCTTTTGCGCTGAAGCACCTGGCCAAGGATCTCCGGCTGGCCAAAGAGCAGGGTCTTCAGACAGCAGCAGGCCTGCTGATACAGGATGAATTCCGGCGGGCGCTGGCAGATGGCCTGGGGGACCAGGACATCATTGCCATGCTGAACTTCCTGAAAAAATAAGGGGATTTATACTTTCTTAAAATCGATATTCACGGTGATGTCTACATCTTTTCCCACGACCATGCCGCCAGCTTCCGTCGTCTTATCCCATTTCAGGTTGTAGTCAAACCGGTTGATGGTCGTCTTAGCCTTGAAGCCGATATGGGTTCCTCCCATCGCATTTACCGATCCGCCGTATTTCACGTCAAACGTCACGGTCCTGGTCACATCCCGGATGGTGAGGTTGCCGGTCAGCTTATACTTGTTGTCGCCAAGCGGCTGAAAAGAGCTGCTTACAAATGTCATCTTTGGGAATTTTTCGGCATTGAAGAAATCGTCCGATTTCAGGTGCTTGTCCCTGTTCTCGTTATCCGTGCTGACGGAGCTGACGTCCGTGCTGAAATTGATCTTCGCATCGGAATAATCGGCTTTGCTATTCTCCATGGTACCATCATAGCTTTTAAAACTTCCTTCTACGTCTGAAACGACCAGGTGGGAGACGGAAAATAACACGTTGGAATGTACTTTATCAAGGGCCCATTTTGTGGTGGCCTGTGCTGGAGCGTTTGTCGTTGCGGCTTTTGCGGACGTTTCATCTGCAAGGGTGGCAGGCGTTGCGGGCGTTGCACCGATGGCGGTCACCAAAGAGCGGTTAAGCGTGGCCGGGAACGGTTTGAATGCCGTAATGGCAAGGGCGCCGGTGACCATAACGGATGCCAGCAGGAATAGTCTTTTATTTTTTTTCATACATTCTGAAGTTTAAACATTATTTGTGATGAAGGTACATAAATTTTCCAATACAAAAGCTTCTCCGCCAGCGTTGAACATCATATATTTGTAATATAATAGTCGCATTTAAACGAAATTTTATGCTTTCTAAAAAACAAGTGATCTCGGCAATAAAAAGTATGCCGGATAATTTTGATACCACTCAATTATTCGACAGGATACTCCTGATCAATAAAGTTGAGGAAGGAAGGCAACAGATAAAAGCTGGCAAAGGGCTTTCTACGGAAGAAGCTAAGAAAAAATTAAAAAAATGGCTGAAATAGTCTGGTCTCCCCGGGCGTCCCAGAACTGGGAATTACCAACATCCGTCAGATCTTATGCGGAAATTACAGGATCATTTACGAAGTAAATTCAAACATCGCCGGCATCCTGACAATACATCATCAGTCGAGATTACTAAAAAATAATCCAGCCGTTAAAATACTTCGCAGAAAGAAGTAGGCGAGGCTGCTCGCGCCAAATTCTTCAGGCCTTTATGGACTTTAAAAATAGCTTTGTTAGAACAAAGGAAAATCACCAATTTTGATGCCCGTTACCGGACCGCCGCAGGCGACCAGCCATCTTAGCTCAGTTGGTAGAGCGTTTGATTCGTAATCAAAAGGTCGTGGGTTCGACTCCCATAGATGGCTCATGATTTTATCGCAGTTATCCGAAACCCTTATCGGATCTGAAATTGTCAAGCTGGGCGGGGATATCCGCGAAAAGATCCGGCAGGGGGAGAAGATCTATAATTTTACGGTCGGCGATTTCGATCCGGCTATTTTCCCCATCCCCAAAGAGCTGGAGGACGGTATCGTAGAGGCGTATCGCCGGCATTTTACGAACTATCCCGCGGCCGAAGGCAATCTTGACCTCCGGGAATCCATTGCGGCCTTCCTGAAGGAAAGAGAGGGGTTGAAATACGCTACGGACGAGATCCTGGTGGCCAGCGGGGGACGGCCCCTTATCTATTCCCTGTTCCGTATCCTGGTGGACAAAGGCGACAAGGTCATCTATGCAGTCCCGTCCTGGAACAACAATCATTATACGCAGTTTACGGAAGGAGAGCACGTGGTGGTGGAGGCTTTCCCCGAGAATAATTTCATGCCGACGGCGGAAGATATCCGTCCTTTTATCAAAGGGGCGACGCTGATCTGTCTCTGCTCGCCGCAAAATCCAACGGGCACGACCATCAGCAAAAAAGACCTTGAAGACATCTGCGCCAT
>DATHHO010000033.1:0-3448 GCA_035317125.1 Puia sp. | reverse complement strand
CATCGAGGCTTTCGACCCTACCGCTAAAGATGATATCAATAAGACAGTGGCGCCCATGAGCGGCTCCAAATCCTTCGACTATGTTTTTACTCCCCGGGTAGCGGGACATTATACGATCCCTTCTATTAGTTTTCCTTATTTCGATCCGTCCTCTCAATCCTACAAAATCGCAGGGACAGAACCTCTCGATATCCAGGTAGCCCCTTCTCTGCTTAAAAGGAAGGACTCCTCCGGTCTCGCTGCCGCCTCATCGACTGCACCCGCCGCGGGCAGTTTGGTTAATCGGACAAAAGCTTTCGTACAACGACACCTGGAGTGGATCTTTACCGTCATCATCCTTTCTTTGATCGCCATCTATCTCTGGCGTCAGAATCTTCATTTGAAAAAGAGCGGGCAGGAGCAAAAAGAGCAGAAGCCATCGGCGGAGCCGGCAGGACAGGAGGGGGGCGTGAAGACGAGGCCGGCGCAGGGATCAACACCGGACCAGGAATCGTATGCGGCGCGGTCCGACATATCCGGCATCGTTCCTTCTTCTTATCTGCCTGCAAGTGTTATTGCCGACCCCCTGCAGGAGGCGCGTTTGCTTTTTGACAATGGGGATTTTAAAGGTTTTTACAGGGAAGTCAACCGGGCAATCTGGAAGGCCCTCAGCAAAAAACTCGACCTCCCGGCCAGCCAGTTGAATAAGGTCAATATAACCCGTCAGTTGCAGGTCAGGGGATGGGACGCGCCATACATCCTTTCCCTGGAACATATCCTCAATGAGTGCGAGATGAACCTCTACACGCCGGCGTATGATACGTATAATATGCAGCAACTGCTGCGGCAGGCGGAGGGGATGTTAGACAAGCTGGCCTGAAAGGCCAGCGGCCGAAGGCCAATCATTAGACCGGGAGATCGCGTTAGCGATCCGTGAGCGGGCCGCTTCAGCGGCAGAAAGATTATTCTGTATACTTATATCCCACCCCTCTTACGGAATGGAAATACTTCGGATTGCGGCTGTCTTCTTCAAAATACTTCCGGAAGTTGAGGACGAAATTGTCGATGGTGCGGGTAGTGGGGTAGACATTATACCCCCATACGGCCTGTAATATTTTTTCGCGGGTCACTACTTCATTCCTGTTCTCGATCAGCAGCTTTAGCAGCATGGCTTCTTTCTTGCTAAGCTGGATGCGTTCCCCGGCTTTTGTGGTGGCTTCCTGGGCCTTGAAGTCGATCGTGTTCTTACCAAATACATATACATCGCCCAGGGAATCCTTCTCCTGCATTTTCTTATTCTTCTCGATCAGCTTCTGGATCCGCAGCAACAACTCTTCCAGGTTGAAAGGTTTGGTGAGATAGTCGTCCGCTCCTTTTTTGAGTCCCAGCACCCGGTCGGCGCTGGCATTTTTCGCGCTGAGGATCAGGATGGGCACGTCGTTGTTCTGGACACGGATGGTCTCGGTGACGCTGATCCCGTCCACTCCCGGCAGCATGACATCCAGGATCAACAGATCGAAGTATTCCGACTGGATCGCTTTTAATGCCTGCGTGCCGTCAAACGCCGACGTGATCTCATAGCCTTCCAGCTCGAGGTTCAGCTTGAGCGCTTCGTGAAGATTCTCTTCATCTTCTACCAGCAGGATGGATATTTTGGAACTCATATAATTACGGTAAAAATACTCCCAACGGGCGAATTGTCGGTTATTTTAATAGTTGCCTTATGGTCGTCGGCGATTTTCCGGCATAGATAAAGGCCCAGCCCCGTGCCCTTTGTCGCCCTGGTCTTTTCCTGACCGGTACGATAGAATTTGTCAAACACCTTTTTCTTTTCGTCGTCGGGGATCCCGGGGCCTTCGTCTTTGACGGACAGAAAAAGGGACCGCCCTTCCTTCATCAGCGTGACGGCGATCGTCCCTTCCCGCGGCGAATATTTGAGGGCATTCTCGACCAGGTTGCCTACCAGCATCTGTAGCAGCAAGCTGTCTCCGCGTAAGCCAAGTCCGGGTTCGACGCTTTCCTCCCATTTTCTTTCCGGGAACCGTCTCCTGAACTCCTGCATCACCCCTTGCACCAGCCCGGAAAAGTCCAGGTCCTCTTTCACCAGTATATACCCCCCTCCTTCCAGTTGAGAGGCGATGAGGATATTATTGGCCAGATTATCGAGACGGTCTGTTTCCTGTAAGGCGCTCTGTATGATCTTTTGCTGTCGGCCCTCCTCCAACTTGTGCTTTTGCAGGGTTTCCAGGTTCAGTTTGGTAATGGCAATGGGCGTTTTCAACTCGTGTGTCACGGCCATCATGAAGTTCTGTTGTTGTTCCTGCAACCGGATCTGCCGGCGGACTTCCCGGTAGACAAAAATAGCGCCCAGCAGGATCAGCCCGAGGAAAGTGCTCCCTTCGCCGACATACTGGGCCGTCTTCTTGTTCTCTGCCGTCTGGATGGCGCTTAACCGGGATTCATAATGAGGGTCGTCCATTTTCAGCTCCTGCAACTGATAACTGCTCATCTGCCGGCTGGCGGTCTGCAGCGCGATAAACCACCAGGTCAGCCCCACGATGATATAGGCCAGCAACACCCAGTATACGGTGGTGGCGATGGCCAGTCGTTTTTTCTTGAATAGCATAACTACAAGCCCTTGACTTTCTCGACCCGGACCCCTACATTCAGGATATGCTTGAGAGGGTCTTCCCGCATGACCTGTTCGAGCATAAAGGAATAAGTGCCCGGCTTTTTGAACTTTGTCTGCTGTTGGATCTGGATACGATGTTCATAGATGTCGTCCATCCCGCTGCCAAGCCAGCCCTTATCGTTGGTGGCGAGGAGCAGATCATAGCGTTGGCTGCGGGCAGTGCTGTCTCCCGGCTCGCGAACGGTTCCTTTGATCCAGATATTATTATAATTATAAGCGTCCGTGTGTCGTAATACAAGGTAGACATTATACAGGTAGGCGGTATCCTGCGGCTGGATAGTAAAATCGATGGTGGGGCGAAAACGGCTTTCCCATTGCTGGCCGGGAACAGTCACATCTTTTTCAAAAACATCCGAAGGAATGGAGCAGGCAGACCATTGCAGGCTGCAGGCGATCAGGAGGAGTAGAATAGATTTTTTTTTCAATGAAAAGAATTTATACAAAAATAAGTCCATTGTCTTCCGGAAATGCGCTTTTTGAAATTTAACCTATTTCCGGAACACTACAATACATTCAAAACCTGTTCCTTGGCTTTTTCCAGTTCGTCCTTCATCAGCACTACGCATTGCTGGATCGTGGAATCGTAGGCTTTGGAGCCGGTGGTATTGATCTCCCGGCCTATCTCCTGGAGGATAAAAGAAAGTTTTTTGCCCTTGCCTTCGTCGGATGACTGCAGGATGCCCTTAAAATAGTCACAATGGTTTTTTAGCCGGACCTGTTCTTCGCTGATATCGATCTTCTCTATATAATAGATGAGCTCCTGTTCCAGGCGGTTGG
>DATHHO010000032.1:0-16935 GCA_035317125.1 Puia sp. | reverse complement strand
TTCGGGTTTTTTATATGCCCTGACTACCGGAGCCATGTATATCGAAAGTGGGAGGTACAAAAAAGTGGTGGTGATCGGCGCCGACAAAATGAGCGCCATCGTCGATTACAGCGACCGTACCACCTGCATCATCTTTGGCGACGGGGCCGGCGGCGTCCTGCTCGAGCCCAATTCCGAAGGTTTGGGGATACTCGACAGCATCCTGCGCAGCGACGGCAGCGGCAGGACCCATTTACACATGAAGGCTGGCGGCTCGCTGAAGCCTTCTTCTTACGAGACCGTTGCCGCAAAAGAGCATTTTATTTACCAGGAAGGTCAGGCCGTGTTCAAGTTCGCGGTAAAAGGAATGGCCGATGTCAGCGCGGAACTGATGGAACGCAACCACCTGACCAGTGACGATATCAGCTGGCTGGTGCCCCACCAGGCCAATAAACGCATCATCGATGCGACGGCCAACCGCATGGGGCTTTCAGGCGAAAAGGTCATGGTCAACATACAACGTTACGGCAATACCACCTCCGGTACGATCCCCCTCTGCCTGTGGGACTGGGAAAGCAAGCTGAAAAAAGGCGACAACCTGGTGCTGGCCGCCTTCGGCGGAGGCTTCACCTGGGGAGCGACCCTTGTTAAATGGGGACATTAACAGCAACATTTATGACAGACAAAAAAAACAACCTGAGCGGCTTTGGCTCCCTGGCCATACATGCCGGGCATACCATGGATCCAAGGTATGCCCACCTGACGCCGATCTATGCCAGCAGCACATTTGTATACGATGATGCGGAGCAGGGCATGCGACGTTTCTCCGGCGAAGAGCCGGGATATATCTATACCCGCTGGGGCAATCCGACCTTTACGGAGGCGGAAGAAAAGATCGCAGCCATGGAGGCTTTTGGCATACGTGAAAATGGCAGCCCCTTACTGCTGAAGGCGTTGCTGCAGTCATCGGGAATGGCGGCCATCAGCACGCTGTTGCTGATGAACCTCAAGTCCGGCGATAAGGTACTCACCCATTTTTCCCTGTACGGCGGCACCCAGGAAATTTTACAGAATGTACTGCCATCATTCGGTATAACGGCCATCATCGCCGACCTGCGCGATCCCGGTAAGGCTGAGGCAGCGCTCAAGGCGGACCCGGCCATCCGGATGCTGTATATCGAGACGCCGGCCAATCCGACCGTTCAGTGCGTGGATATTGCAGAGCTGACCCTACTGGCCAAACAACATGGGGCGATCGTAGCCTGCGACAATACTTTCGCCACGCCCTATCTTCAGCAGCCTTTCCGTTTCGGGGTGGACTACGTCGTTCATTCCACCACCAAATTCCTGAACGGACATGGCACGGCCATCGGAGGCGTCCTGCTTGGCCGCGATCTTGAATTTATGAACACGAAAGGAGCAAAGATCCACAAGACCCTTGGCGGCAACAGCAACCCTTTCGATGCCTTCCTCCTGGTCAACGGGATGAAGACGCTGGAGGTCAGAATGGAACGTCATTGCCAGAATGCGGCAGAGGTCGCCAAATTCCTTGAACAGCATCCTTCCGTAGCCCGGGTGAATTACAATGGACTGGCCTCGCATCCGGATCACGCCGTGACCATGAAGCAGATGCGGCACCCCGGCGCGATGATGAGCTTCGAACTGAAGGGAGGATTGCAGGCCGGCATCCAATGCATGAACAAGTTATTGATGTGTACCCGCACCGTCTCGCTGGGCACCTGCGATACGCTGCTGTGCCATCCGGCATCCATGACGCACAAGAGCGTCCCCAAAGAACTGAAAGATCAGTACGGCATCACCGATGGGCTGATCCGCATGAGCGTGGGTATGGAGAACCTGCCCGATATCTTGTCGGACTTGGACCAGGCGCTGGATGCATAGCGAAGGCCAGATGCAAAACCTCCGATCAAACAGTGAACAGACAAAGCCACGCAGCGAACATACAAAGCAAGTCGAAAAAAACGGAAGACCATGGAGAAAATTTCCATAAGAAGGGCGGTGAAAGAAGACTGCCCGAGATTGCTCGAGCTGGTGCAGGAACTGGCCGAGTTCGAAAGAGCGCCGGAAGAAGTTACCGTAACGCTGGAGCATTTTACCGGGAGCGGGTTCGGTCGAAACCCGGTCTGGTGGGCATTTGTAGCCACCGCCGACGATAAGGTGGAAGGATTTGCGCTGTACTATATCCGTTATAGCACCTGGAAGGGGCAACGCCTGTATCTGGAAGATCTGGTGGTCACGGAGAAGATGCGCGGAAAAGGCCTGGGCAAATTATTATTCGATCGCCTGATCGGAGAAACAAAAGAAAAAGGGCTTTCGGGCATGGTCTGGCAGGTCCTCGACTGGAATGAGCCCGCCATAAAGTTCTATAAAAAATACAATGCGGAATTCGGCACCGGCTGGATCAACTGCTCGATCGGCTAGCTCACGGCATCCAGCTCCGGCCCGTTCCAACGCGCCGCCAGGGCTAGCTCACGGCATCCAGCTGCATTTCCTTGTTGATCTTCTGGATCAGCTTGCCCAGCACCGTTCCGGGTCCTATTTCCGAAAAGTGAGAAGCGCCGTCAGCGATCATCGCCTGGACGCTCTGGGTCCAGCGGACGGGATTGGTCAGCTGATCGATCAGGTTCTTTCTGATCTCTTCCTTATCCACCACGGCCCTTGCGACAACATTCTGATAGATGGGTGCGGTAGGATTATAAAAAGTCGTTCCCGTTATCGCCGCTCTGAATTCCTCGCCGGCGGGAAGCATCAGGGGTGAGTGAAAGGCGCCTTCCACAGGTAACAACAATGATCTTTTTGCTCCAGCCTCCTTCATACGCTCCATAGCGACCTGCACGGCCCGGACCGTCCCGCTGATCACCAGCTGCCCGGGACAATTATAATTGGCCGGGACCACCACCTCACCCGTTTCTTCCTGAACTTTCTGGCAGACGGCTTCCACCGCCTCATCGCTCAGTCCGAGCACCGCAGCCATGGAAGAGGGGTTTGCTTCACAGGCCTTGCGCATGGCCTCCGCGCGATCGGCTACCAGCCTCAGTCCATCTTCAAAGCTCAGCACTCCATTTGCGACCAGCGCGGAAAATTCTCCGAGCGAATGCCCGGCTACCATATCGGGGCGGATGTTCTCCACACCTTTGAACGCGATGACGGAATGGATAAAGATCGCCGGTTGGGTGACCCGGGTTTTTTTCAGCTCGGCCTCGGTACCCGCGAACATAATATCTGAAATGCGAAAACCTAAGATCTCGTTTGCATTTTCGAATAATTTCTTTGCAAAAGCGCTCGTCTCATAAAGGTTCTTTCCCATGCCTGAAAACTGAGAACCCTGGCCCGGAAATACATATCCATGCTTCATATTCAGTGAAATTTATTAATGTAGGTTAGAAGAGATCAGTTTGGTAAATTCGCTGCGGGTCTCGCTCTTTTCGAATTCACCCCAGAATGCGGAAGTAGTGGTGACCGAATTTTGTTTCTGCACGCCGCGCATCATCATGCAAAGATGCGATGCCTCGATGACAACCGCCACTCCTAATGGGTTCAATGTTTCTTTTATGGCGTGGAGGATCTCCGTAGTCAGTCTTTCCTGCACCTGTAGACGCCGCGAATAGACGTCCACCACTCTGGCGATCTTGCTCAATCCGGTGATCCAGCCATTGGGGATATAAGCCACATGCGCCTTGCCGAAAAAAGGCAGCATATGGTGCTCGCAGAGGCTGTAGAGTTCGATATCCTTTACCAGGATCATCTCGCTGACATCCTCATGGAATTTGGCGGAATTTAGGATGGCCTTGGCGTCCAGCTGATACCCCTGGGTGAGGAACTGCATGGCCTTTGCAACGCGTTCGGGCGTTTTTAACAAGCCTTCCCTGCCGGCATCCTCGCCAAGCAGATCAAGGCTATGGCGATAGTTTTCCGTTAGTCCGGCAGTGATTTCCTGATCGTATTCTTCCACTTTATGATAGGCCATGAATCGGTGTTTAACGTTTTATTGTTTTAAAAGAAGGTGCTGATAAGATCTTCCCGTCTGTTTACAAGGCCGATCGTTCCGGCCGTGGGTTCCTCATACCGGGTATTCGACAAAATTCCTTTCCGTCTCATATAACCTCACCTGAAGGTCCAGCTTCGGATCGATGCTGTTCCGGAGCAACCCATAGATCACCTTGACAATATTTTCCGCTGTCGGGTTCAGGTTCCTGAATTCCACCGTGTCCAGGTTCAGGTTCTTGTGATCGAATTTCTCGAGGATCTGTTCTTTGGTGATCCGGGATAATACTTTCATGTCCATGACATATCCAGTTTCCGGATCGGGCTCGCCGATGACCCGGACGACCATTTCGTAGTTATGCCCGTGATAGTTCGGATTGCTGCATTTCCCGAACACGTCAAAGTTCTTCTGATCATCCCATGCGGGATTGAAGATACGGTGCGCCGCATTAAAATGTTCTTTCCGGTAAACAGCTACTTTATTGCTCATCCCGTTGTTTTTTGATCAAAAAATGTTCCCGCGCCATACTGCGTCCATCACCAACTCACACTGTTCACACGTCGTATTCCGCTGTTCATGCGCATATGCTATTGTTCACGCACACATCCCGCCGTTCACACGCCATCCGCCCCAAAATATTCCACAAAGATCCTCGGCGTTTCATACAGCTTCAGACAATGCAGCTGCACGTCCTCCGGCAGATGCGGCTGCAACTGCTCCCAGATGGCGATCACCAGGTTCTCGGTGGAGCACAGCTTTCCGGCCATGAACCCGACATCGATATTCAGGTTGCGATGGTCCAGCTTTTCGGTAACATGGTCCCGGATGAGCCCGCTCAGCTTCTTCGCATCGACCACAAAGCCGGTATCCGGATTGGGATGACCTTTCACCGTAACGTAGAGCTCATAGTTATGACCATGCCAGTTCTCATTGGCGCATTTACCGAATACGGCCTCATTCTGATCCTTGCTCCAGCCTGGATTGAACAACCTGTGTGCAGCGTTAAAATGTTCTACCCGCGTCAGATACACCATACACCAATTTTGTGCACCGGGATGGTTTATCCTGAAAATTAACCCATTCCCGGTGCACGGCTAATGATGGGCTTTCAGCCAGCGGACCCGTGGCCCGCTATTGAGCGGACCTGTTGTCCGCCATGAGTAAAATTTGCGCAAAGTTAATGTATAGCGCAGGAATGTCAATGATTACAGATATTTGCAGCATGTATATCCTGCTGGCAGCTGCAACAACGCTTGAAATTCAAGCTACTATTGATTTTCTGGAGGATACCGTCTCCCGGCCGGGCGGACAGGAGACAGCCTTGCTGATCACCGGGGTAGGCTCGGTGGCGGCCACCTATGCGCTGGCCCGCCGCATCGGGGACCGTCGTCCCGATCTGATCATCCAGGCCGGAATTGCGGGCTGCTTTTCACAAAGCAAGCCGGGGTCAACCGTTTCCGCCGGGCCAACCATCTCCGCCGGGGCACCCACTGCCGCCGGAGCCGCCACTGCATTCGGCTCAACCATCCCCGGCACTACTGTCCCCGACGCAACTGTCGTTACCGTCAGGCCGACCATCCCCGGCGCAACTGTCACCGTCGGCCCGACCGTCGCCGGCTCTGTCGTCGCCATCGGCTCAACCGTAGCCGTCAGCGAAGAGTTGCTGGCCGATCTGGGGGTATGGGAAGAGGGAGGATTCAGGACCCTGTTCGATCTGAACCTGGCCGGTAAGGACAGCCCGCCGTTCACAGGTGGTGCGCTGATCAATCCCTACCAGCGGATCCTCGCTTTGTCGGGGCTCGAACAGGTAAGAGGCATCACCGTCAATGAAATAACGACCAGCAGGCAGCGTCTGGAATGGTATCAACAAAATCTTCAGCCGGTTGTTGAAAGCATGGAAGGGGGGGCGCTGCATTATGTCTGTCTGCGGGAGAACATACCCTTTATACAGATCAGGTCGGTCTCGAACGATGCGGGAGAAAGAGATAAAACAAAATGGAATATCGGCGCCGCCATCCGTCAGCTTAACGATGAGCTGATCGCGTTGCTTACCCGGCTGGCCGCAGCGGATGGTTCGGTGCTGGAGGCAGGATAAAGGACCGGCCGATGACGCGTCCGCCGCAAAATATTCGTTGACGCCCGCCGAAAATATACATTGACCCCGCCGCAAAAATTTAAATGAACAGGCAATTCGCCGGAAAATGATTTTCAGATGAAACTAACCCTTGGGTTCAGCCCATGCCCGAACGATACGTTTATTTTCGACGCGCTGGTCAATAAGAAGATCGACACCGGAGGCCTTGACTTCGAAGTCCATCTCGAAGATGTGCAGACGCTCAACCAGTGGGCCCTGCAAGGCAGACTTGACGTCACGAAAATAAGTTATGGCGTACTGCCGCTTGTGCTGGACCGTTATGAACTGCTGGATTCGGGAGGGGCGCTGGGCAAGGGCGTGGGGCCGCTGCTGATCACCACCGCCGGTCACGCTGCCAGCCTCACGGGACAAACTCCGGCACCCGGGAAGGTTCACGCGGAAAGCCTCGGCGGACCGACCCCCGCGCCCGGCCGCAGGGACGTCCCTGAGCAAACGCCCACCCTCGAACAAACCGAACTCCTGGTCAACACGGGAACGGTGGCGATCCCGGGCGAAAACACTACCGCTCACCTGCTCTTTTCGCTGGCCTTCCCACAGGCGCGCAACAAAAAATTCATGATCTTTTCGGAGATAGAAAATGCGGTGTTGTCCCGTCAGGCGGACTGCGGGGTGATCATCCATGAAGGCCGTTTCACCTACCGGCAGAAAGGGCTGGCCAAACTGACCGATCTGGGAGAGTTCTGGGAAGAGAAGACCGGCTGCCCGATCCCGCTGGGCGGGATCCTCATGCGGCGTGAACAAGACCCGGCGTTGGCGGCAACAGTGAATGGGCTCATCCGGAAAAGCCTCGAATATGCCTTTGGTCATTACCCCATCCTCCCGGAATATGTCCGGCAACACGCGCAGGAAATGGATGAACAGGTGATGCGGCAGCATATCGATCTTTATGTCAACGATTATTCCTTGTCGCTTGGCGAGGACGGACGAAAGGCAGTTGATACTCTGCTGCAGGTCTATGCAGGGCTCCACCCCGCCGAAAACGCACCGGCCCAGACAGCGCCCCAGCCGCTCGCGCAGTAGATCCGCCATGCCAGTTCCGCCAGTAGCCCTCGCCATACCAATCCCGCCAGTCTTGCCAGTCCTGCCAGCAGCCCGCCATGCCAGCCCCGCCAGCAGACCGTTGTCGGCAGTCCCTCAGCCAGACGTTCAGCATCCATCGGGCGCGTCCAGCCCTACCCCCGCGCCGCCTTCAGCGCATCGCCATAGACTTCCAGCGCCCTTCGCCTGGCGAATTCGTGGTCCACGATCGGGGCAGGATATCCGGATTCCGCGTATTCCGGTACCCAGCGGGAGATATATTTCATTTTCGGGTCGAAGCGTTTGGTCTGCAACGCAGGGTTGAAGACCCGGAAATAGGGGGCCGCGTCACAGCCGCTGCCAGCCGCCCACTGCCAGCCACCATTATTAGCTGCCAGGTCAAAGTCGAGGAGCTTTTCAGCAAACCAGGCTTCGCCCCAACGCCAGTCTATGAGCAGGTGCTTGGCCAGAAAGGAAGCCACGATCATCCGTACCCGGTTGTGCATAAACCCGGTCTCGTTCAGTTCCCGCATGCCCGCGTCGACGATCGGATAGCCGGTCTGGCCTTTGCACCATTTTTCAAACTCCTCTTCGTTGTCCCTCCATGGAATATGGTCATAGGCTGGTTTGAAAGATTTGCCCCTGCCGACCCAGGGGAAATGCCAGAGGATCATCTGATAAAAATCCCGCCAGATCAGCTCATTCAGGAAGCTGTCGCTGAGCTCCGACGCTTTTCTGGCCAGTGTCCGGATGCTGCAGGTGCCAAAGCGGAGATGGATGCCCAGGCGGCTGGTG
Source organism: Puia sp. (assembly GCA_035317125.1). GTDB lineage: Bacteria > Bacteroidota > Bacteroidia > Chitinophagales > Chitinophagaceae > Puia. The sequence continues at coordinate 8,983 of DATHHO010000032.1, read as the reverse complement.
CCGGCCAACGCGGGATAATCCCTCTGCTGCCGGTATTTCTTCAGGATCTCCTCCTTCAGCATGCCGGACGGAAAAGGCTTGTCGACCGGTTTGAAGCCCATGGATGATAAGGAAGGAAGGGAATGGGATGCCTGGCGGAAAAAACCGGAAAAATATCTTTTCACCGGATAGGAGGACAGGTAAAAATCGTCAAGGGCCGCCCGCCATTTCTTGCCGTAGGGAGTAAAGATCGTATAGGGCTTACCGTCATCTTTCAGGATCTCGTTCTTTTCAAAAATGACCTGGTCCTTGAAGCTATGGAAGGGAATGCCCCTTTTTTCCAGCAGCTTTGTTACGGCCTCGTCCCTGTCGATAGCATAAGGCTCGTAATCGTGGTTGGCAAACACCTGCGTGATCTGGTATTCCGACAGCAGATGCCGCCATACGTTCTCCGGAAGATCATAATATACTTCAAGGGAAGAACCCATTTTGTGCAGGTCCGCCTGCATTTCCTCCAGCGCCGCATGGATGAATTCAACCCGCCGGTCGGCCTTGTCTTCCAGCTTGTCGAGGATATTCCGGTCAAAAATGAACAGGGGCAGCACCGGGTCCGGTCCTTTCAGGGCCTGATAAAGACCGGCATTATCCTCCAGCCGGAGATCCCGGCGAAACCAGAAAACGGATAGTTTTTGCTTCATATGCAGAGAATCGTTGAGAAAATATCGGGCCAGGGGGACCAGCTCAGCGGATTACTGGCCAACCGACTTCAACGCGTATCCGGGAGATGCCCGTTGAAAATAGCCGTTGCCAGACGGGTCCCGAAGCTGGCTCCGCGGAAAGCCTTTACCCAGCGGATGGGATGGATAGCGTTGGTCAGAAACACCTCCTCAGCACCTTCAAGGTCCTCTGGAGAGGTTTCTTTTTCCTGCACCGGTAATCCTGCCTTTGGAAGGGTTTCCAGCAACCAGCGCCTCATTACCCCCGCCACACAGCCATCCGACAGCGGAGGGGTATAGATCTCTCCGTCCCTGCACCAGAAAAGGTTGGAGATCGTGCTGTCCGCGATCCTGCCCTGACTGTTCAGTACAAGACAGTCGTTCAGCTGCCGCTGCCCGGCATAAAGGGCCGCAAGGACATACAGCAGGTAATTATTCGATTTGAGGTTGGCCAGACGATCGCAGGATTTGCGGCCGTCTGGAAAAAGACCGATGACCAGCCCGTTTTCGTTGAGCCTTTCGTTTTCTCCGGGCAGGGGCCAGGACTGGATGATATAGTTGGGAAAATGGTTCTGAGGATCATAGAGCCCGCCATCTCCCCGGAAAATGACAAGACGGACCCGGCTGAGGCGTTTATGACCGTTCTTTTTGCAGAGATCGAGTATCTGGCTGGTCAGTTTTTCAACGGTAAAAAAGGAGGGGAGCTTGAATTGCAGCAGCGCGGCGCCGGCCAGCAGCCTTTCAAAATGAAAATCGCCAAGGACCAGGCGATCACCGGCGACACGGATGGTTTCGAACAACCCATCCCCATAACGGAAACTGCGGTTATCGGCGCCAAGGATGGCCTTGTCCGAACGAATGATGGCCCCGTTAAAATTGACATAGGTGTTCAGCCCCATGTTTATTGTTGTACGATGATTCCGTTCTTTACCGCATACATGACCAGGCCTGCCATCGACTTGGCCCCGGTCTTGGTCTTCAGCTTGTCCCGGATAGCCTCCACGGTGCGGGGGCTGATATCTACGATATCGGCGATCTCCTTGGTAGTCTTTTCCTCGCACATCAGCTTAAGAACGGTGAGCTCTTTTTCGGTGAGATTGACGTCCTGTGGCTGTCCCATATCCGGACGTTTGGTCCGGAGCCCGGTCAGTAAGGCCTTATTGGTCAGTTCGTTGAAGAAGAATTCCTGTTCGTAGCAGGTCTTGATGGCCTGGTAAATGGTCTCCGAATCCGAGTTCTTGGTAAGATAAGAATTTGCGCCGATCTCCATGAGCTTCGAGATCATGGAATGATCGTTATGCATGGAAAGAATGATCACTTTTACATGGGGATATAATTTGCGGATCTCCGGAAGGGTCTGGATCCCATCCATTATCGGCATCTGTATATCGAGCAGGATCACATCGGGCTCAACGTGTTTGAGGAGATTGAGCAGCTGCATGCCATTATCGGCTTCCGCAATCAGTTCCACGTCCTTTTTGACGGCAAGCGCCGTCTTCACTCCGGCCCGGAAAAGGGCATGGTCGTCAGCAATGGCTACTTTTATGGCCTGGTTCAAATCTGGTTTTTTCATTAGATAATGTATTTTACAAATAGGGTCTGACGGATTACGGCAAACTCCTGCAAAATGAAACAAAAATTGCGACACTTACTATAGGAAATCTACGGAAAAACACCATTACGGAATATACGGAATATCGAAGATAATTGTTTTTTTTACGATAATGAACTGGAATTTCTACAGAATAAATACCAGGTGTTTTACCAGGATTGCCGTAAAACCCGAATAAATAAAAACGAGCAATTGTGCTCTTGTCCACATAGTTATTCACATCTACATTTGTCCTACAAGTTGATTGACGGGGATTAGCAACCTCAGACCATCCAATGTCCTAGAAACCGTCCAGTAAGATTTTCCAATATCCAATGAATGCCAGGCAAAATCCAATGTCAATCAACTTCTTTTAATTAACAGTCGTCCAATATCCTATAGATCCCTGAATCCTTATCCGAATATCCAGATCCAGTGAAAGGCCCAGACCCGGATCTTGTGAAAGTCCAGGTCCTGAGAAATGTCCAAATCCTAAGAAAATCGTCCTTTATCCAGTGTTCTTGTTGACGTAGTTTTTACCTTAAGTTGGTCCAGGTTCCTATGAAAATTCAGATCGACCACCATTAAAGAATTTGACCCAGTTCACGCTGGTTAGGCCTTATCCTGATGATTCCCTGATCGCGAAAATAAATTTGCCTGCTTCCAGTCTGCGGTGATCCCGCTGTACTCCGGAAGCAGGCTTTTTCATTTGGGCAATCCGATTAATCTTTAACTTTACCCGGATGTACATCCCCAGATCATTGCATACCACCATCGTTTTGGAGACCTTACTGGAACATTTCAGGGGCGGGAAAGGCTTTTTTATGGATGAGTCCGAAATGCCCCCGGAGTTCCTTGAGCCAAGCGCCTGCTTTGTTTCCTATTATCTTCCCAATGAGAAAATGAGAGGCTGTATGGGATCCGTCGAGCCGCTTACAAAGAACCTCTTCCGGGAGATCGGGAAAAATACTTTTCATGCCGCCTTCGAGGACAACCGTTACCCACCACTGAACGAGAAGGAACTGGAAAAGGTTTCCATCATGGTCGAAGTGATCTGCAAGCCGGAAAGGATCTTCACCCCCACGGAGCTCAATCCGGAAAAATTCGGGGTCATCGTGAAGAACGATCAGAACCAGATCGGCCTGCTCCTGCCCAAAAGCAAGGGGGTGGAAACAGCCGAACAACAGGTGGCTCTGGCGATGCAAAAAGGAGGGATCGATCCCAGGTCCTGGGACCCCGCAAAATTCAAGCTTTACCGGTTCACGGTGGAGCAATTTCGTTAATCGATCAGTTTGTTGCGCATGCCATACATGATGAGGCCGGCAATGGTCTTGGCTCCCACTTTCGTTTTCATATTCTGGCGGATCGTCTCGATCGTACGGGTGCTGAGGAACACCTCTTTGGAGATTTCTTCGGTGGTCTTATCTTCTGCGAGCAATTTCAGGATGCGGATCTCTTTTTCGGAGAATTTGATCGGGCTGGGATAGAACTGTCTTACCTGCCGCTTGGTCTGCAGTTTGGACAGTACGGCCTTGTTGACCAGATCGTTGAAATAAAAATCATCGTTCATACAGGTCAGGATGGCCTGATAGATCTCGTCGGGATCCGTGGTCTTGGTCAGATAAGCGTTGGCTCCCATTTCCATCATCTTGGAGATCATCTCCTGGTCGTCATACATCGTGAGCACGATGATCTTAACCTCCTCATATTCTTTGCGAAGCATGCCTATGGCGTTGATGCCATCCACCTCCGGCATGCGGATGTCCATCAGCAGCACATCCGGGCGCTTGATCTGCATTTTGTGCATAAGGTCCCTGCCGTCTTCGGCTTCCCAGAGGATCCGCAGGTATTCTTTGTTTTTCAGGGCCATCCGGATACCATCGCGGAAGATCTTGTGATCGTCTGCGATCGATACCTTAATTATCAATTCAGCAGTCATACCAGGCAGGTTTGTAAAATTGATTAGGTATAAGTTTCAGTTTTAATTTGAAAATCAGATTATTATACATTTAACTTTCGACAATACTAAAGAATATTTCATATTGTACGGAAATATACCCATTATACGTCAGCGTTTTTACCTGTGGGAATGTAATTCCTGCATAAATTAAAATGAGCAATTCTGCTATTGTTCAGCAACCTCAGACCCAGTACATTTGTCTCAGAAGTTGATTGAATAAAGGATAGTATTCCTAAAACCATCCAATGTCCATTTACCGTCCAGTAAAAGATTTCAATATCCTTGAAGGCCAGACAAAATCCAATATCAGTCAACTTCTTCTATTTTAATTTCCCTCAATCCTCATATATTAATAAAAGCTAATATTTTTCCCGCTGGTCATCTGCCCAACAGACAGATCATAAGAACGCGAAAAAGTCAATAAAATTTTCCTTGTAATCCCGTTTTAAAATCCCCAGTCTCCCCCTGCTTAATTATACACATTTAGCTCTAAAATGTGAATATCTCCCTTTTTAGGATTTTCTCCATGTAGGTTTTACTAAATTTGTGATAGTAAAAATACTGATTTTATATGGGGTAACTACGCTAATTTAGTATCGTAAAGACCCTGGTAAAAACACGTCAAACACAATACTACCTTGAATTACAGGCAATTTAAAGCATTTTACCATAAATTATGGCCGTTGTGTATCTTTTTTTTTAGGGGTTATTTCGACCCAGAAACTAACATTTTTCAAACCTCTAAAAACTCATTAGTATGCAAAAAGAGTTACTAGCTAAAAAAGATTACTCCGCAGTTGGGGAAGAGATCAGCCATGAAATGGCCGCAGACTTCATCAAGTCCTATGCGAACGCATACCCTGATGAAGTTAAACACTTTGGCATGGGTAAGATCATCCTCGAAAAGATGCTCGCTCAGCCCGGTTGCGTTGGAATGCGTTTTTACAACGGCATCAACGAAAAAGGGGAAAAAACCCTGGTCTATGTAGGTATAGACGAAGCCGGCAATGACATCGTTAAAAGGACGATGGTTGACGAAGAAGGTAACGTAGCCATTACCAACGGATTGATCTCCGACAGGAATGACGGCGAATGGAGTCTCTTTGGCTGGATATTTGGTTACTAGCTAAATAAATGCTTGGATTATAGGCAGATGCCTTTTATATTTGATAAAATTTAAAGGATTTGCTAACCAAGATAAGCCAGGGGTTAGGGATATTACCTATAGTCGTCTTCTTGATCTTTCTGAAAAGAAACAACAAGAAGGGGGAATGGGTAATATTTCTGTATTGCATACTCTCCTTTATCACCGATCAGATCTATGGTTTTCTAAAAGCCAAGAATTATACCTTTTCGGTTTTCAGCTCCTTCACCTTCGTGGAGTATGCCCTTTTTTCCTTATTCATTTATCTATCCCTCAAGGAAAAGGCCTTTAAGGTTATCCTGATCATCTGCTCGGCGATCTTTTACGGGATCACCATCTTTACGTTTGCCGGCAAAAGAATAGACAGCTTCGATTCCCTGTCGGCTTCCTTCGAGGCCAGCCTGATGATCGTCTACTGCATTTTCTTCCTGTACGAACGGATGAAGGACCCGGCCATCTTCTATATCTACTATTTCAAGGATTTCTGGATCATCATCGCCCTTCTTCTCTACTTCTCGTCGACGCTGTTCCTTTTTATATATGCCGCCACCTTTACCAGCCAGGAGCACCGCAACTACTGGGGTATCAATAATATTTTCGACATTCTGAAGACCGTGCTGTTCACCATATCCTTTATCATGAAAGACAATAATAAAAAACAGGAATTTTCCCTGGGAACCTCTTATAACGAAATGTAAAACCTCAAAAAAAAATTAAAAAAACCTAAACAACCTTAAACCTAAACCCGTTCGGAGACGATACTATTAAATGATACTATTACAAGTCACTAATCCCGGTAGCAATGTATCCCTTGTGCTGTACTTTGGCACCATCGGCATGCTTGCCCTTACTATCGGGCTGATTGTATTTATCATCTTTCACCAGCGTAAAGTAATCCGTTACCAGCTACGTCTGCAAAGATTGGAACATGATCAGCAAAAGATGTTACTCAACGCATCCATCCGCCTCCAGGAGGAAGAGCGGCAGCGTATTGCCGCCGATCTGCATGACGATGCGGGCCCCCTGCTGGCCACGGCAAGACTTTACCTGAATGAGAACCTGGTCAATCTCGACAAGACGACACAGCTGCAGAGCATATACAACGCCAAACAGATCATAGACGATACCATCCAGCTGATCCGTAATATATCGCACAGCCTCATGCCCCCTACCCTCAAGAATTTTGGGCTGGAGTCCGCCGTCAACGATCTTTTTCAGAAGATCAGCGGTTCGGGCAGCATGAATGCCAGCTCCCGCTTCCATGATTACCGGGAGCGTCTGCAGGCCGAGAATGAGCTGATCATCTTCCGGGTCATCCAGGAGCTCGTAAACAATATCCTCAAGCACAGCAATGCGAGCTTTATCCATCTGACCCAGAATACCAGCGGGGACCGGTTCTTTATCCGCCTGCACCATGATGGCCGCGGCATCACCCAGGCCGATTTCGAGAAGCTGAACAAGAGCAATGTGGGGCTGGGGCTCAAGAATATCCAGAGCCGCCTGAAGGTGCTGCACGGAAAGATCTTCTTTGAAAAGGACATGTCGCAGACTTATTATAAGGTGACCATCGAACTGGACAAAGAGGACGAGCAGGATAAGCTTAGGGAAGGGGAATGAATTTATATGTATCTTTAGTCTTACAATAACCTATGGGGGTAATTAAAGTTGCAATAGCCGACGACCACAAAATTTTCAGGAAAGGAGTTATTCTTTCCTTGCGCCCCTATAACGCCATTAAATTCGTGCAGGAAGCAGAGAATGGGCAGGAATTGCTGGATGGACTGGCCGCCTCGGAACCCGACGTCGTATTAATGGACCTGCGGATGCCCCTCAAGGATGGCATCGAAACCACCAAGATCATCGCCAAGACCTGGCCCTCCATTCATATCATTGCGCTGACCATGTATGAGGATGAGCGTTTCGTGAGCCATATGATGGAAATTGGGGCGAATGGTTACCTGCTGAAGAGCGCCGACCCCTCCGAGATCAAAAGGGCGATCGTGGAGGTAGCCACCAAGGGCTATTACCTGAATAATTTTGTCAATCGCATCCTGCTGAAGAAATCCCATTCCCGCACCAAGATAATACCCAGCCTGAACACAGAGATCACGCTCAATGACCGGGAGCGGGAAGTAGTAAAATACATCTGCATGGAGTTCACCGCACAGGAGATCGCCCAGAAGCTGGATGTGAGCCCACGCACGGTGGAAGCCATCAAAGACCGCCTGATGGAGCGCTTTGGCGCCAAGAATACGGCAGGCCTGGTGTTTTTCGCCGTCAAGAACAACCTGATCGACTGACCACCGCCCCGCGGAGCCAGCGCCTTTTATCGCCTTATCCGATCGCTTGACACGCGACCACCTTATCCTTTGACCGCTGATCCTCTGATCGTTTCCCCAGATCGCTATTCCCCTTAAAATGCCATCAAGTAAATCCCTGTGAGAGGCCGGTTTGCCTTAGACAATACTGCCATATGTTCAAGACCGGTAATATCTTTATTGATTATTTTTTAGGGGTTGACGCCTTTCTTCCGCTGCTGCCGGTCATTCTTATTTTTATACGGAAGACTTACCGGAAAGAACAGCTGAATTTCCTGATGATCGTATGTCTGCTGAATTTCATCCTGGGCATGATCAGGGCAATACCCCTGCTAGGCCCGGAAAAGCTGCCCATCGTCAACAATCTTTTCTCCCTTCTTGAACTGATCTCCCTTACGCAGTTGTTCAAGCCTGCCCTGAGCGGCAAGTCAAAGGACCTTTTCAATATATTCCTCATCTCTTTTCTGTCCGTTCTCCTCACCTATTTTTCGGTAAAAGGCTGGGGGATCTTCAGCATCGGGTTCGACACGCTCCAGAGCGCCATCATCATCGGAGTGATCCTGCTGAGCCTCCCCTTTCTGGTCAGGAGCACCGCCCTGCGGATCTTCGAGGCTCCGCTGTTCTGGATCGCCATGGGCACACTGTTCTATTTCCTGATCTTTATCCTGATAGAATGGGTTGATGGGGATAATCCGGAGAAGACGGTCCTGCTGGGCGTTGCCAGCTTTGTCCGTTATATTCTTTATACGCTGGCCATCCTGCTTTGCCACCCCGCCCCCGACCGGGACATGGATTAGACCGGTATGGATCAGGCGGCCCGCCCGCCGGTCGTAGTCCTCTCAGAACATCATTTCCGGCACTTCTCCCGTAATGATCAGCCTTCCGGCCGTCCTGCTCTTTATCTCGTCGACGGACACCCCCGGCGCCCGCTCCAGCAGGCGGAAGCCCTCCGGCGTAATATCCAGCACGGCCAGTTCGGTTACCACCTTTTTTACACATTTCACCCCCGTCAGCGGCAGTGTACAGGATGACAGCAGCTTGGACTCGCCCTTCGGGTTGGTATGCTGCATGGCCACGATGATGTTCCGGGCGCTCGCCACCAGATCCATCGCTCCGCCCATTCCTTTGACCATCTTGCCCGGGATCTTCCAGTTGGCAATATCACCCGTGTCGGATACTTCCATCGCCCCCAGCACCGTCAGATCGACCTTACCGGCCCTTATCATGCCAAAGCTCTCGGCGCTGTCGAAGAACGCCCCACCGGGCAGCACCGTC
>DATHHO010000031.1:0-2098 GCA_035317125.1 Puia sp. | reverse complement strand
GGTATTATGACAACAATACCTTTTATTATAACCTATTTGACAAGCCCTACAATACCCGGCAGGTAGACTGGCTTTTTATCCACGAGGCGGTGCCCGGGCATCATTATCAAAGCTCCCTTCGCGATCAGTCTAATGGCTCCTCGATACAACGTCTTTTTTGGTATTCGGGTTTTGCGGAAGGATGGGCGGCCTATACAGAAGAATTGGGCCGGCAGCTTGGCCTGTATACGACGCCCTATGCGGAATTGGGGAAATGGGAATGGGATATCGTAAGGTCTGTGCGTGTCCCGCTGGATGTCGGACTGAACTATTATGGATGGACGGACGAGCAGGCCCTGGCCTTTTGGAAGAAAAATATCCGGAACCAGGATGATATCGCAATGCGTGAGATCAACCGAATGAGACGATGGCCGGCGCAGGTGGTAACTTATAAATATGGGGCGTTGCAGATCATGCACTGGAAGGAGGAATTACAAAGGAAGGAGGGTAAGGATTTTGATATACGACGCTTTCATGACCGACTGCTTCGACAGGGCAATCTGCCGCTATTTATGATGAAAGAGCAGGTGCTGGGTGCATCCTGATCCAAGGTCGATTTCACCGCCGGATAAAGACAAAAAAACCTCTTTTTCAACAACCATATAGTTGGCGATTTTTGAACCCATTGATTTACAAGACCTTGAAAATTTCCCAACTATAGCCTCAATGTCATTGACTTAAGGGGTCAAACAGGTTTATAATTGATGTAATATTTCCTTTTGGGCCGATGGTTCCGGGGATATTTTCGATTAGGCCGTATGGGCTCCGTTATTTTGGCCATTCGGGTATAAAAGCGACCGATGGCAGTCGCCTTTTTATCGGTCAAAAAAAAAGAGACAACTGCTTTTTTCAGTGTAGCAATGGCCTCTATGATGTTGACCTGGTGCCGATATTTCACTTTTGCCGACTTTTTCTTCAACGCCTGGTTAAGCGGTTTTATAGCGGCGGCGGTCAGATTCATAATAAAGAGTTTGACATGAAAATCCTGCAGGACAGCCTGGCAGGATTTGCCGGAAAAATTCTCTACGCACACCTTGTGTTTGAAGGTCTTGTAACATTCTTCTACCGGCCAGCGCAAGCTATACAAGGTTTTGATAGCTTCCAATGGGTACTTTTTTTCATCGAGCAGCGAGGTCAGTAAGATTTCCGGTTCCCCACCCTCCAATTCCACCCGCACTAACCGACAGCGCATCCGGGGCTGGGTAATTCCCAGGGCGGCGGCCCGACCCTGTTCGTGCAAAGGCAGGCTCAGCCGGAGTTCCTGGCTGCTTTTGCCGCTGTTATAAAAAGCCGCTACTTCTTTCCACCAGTCCTTTTTCATCCGGAAACAAAACGATACGCCCCGTTGCTGTAAATAAAGCATCAGCAAATGGGAGGCATAAGCCCGGTCGAACAGCAATAGGTCCCTGGACTGCAGATCCAGGCCAGGCAGGCAATCCCACAGCATGCCTATTTCTGACTTATCAAACCGGTCAACGGCCCCATGCAAGGTCAGTTGGTTAAGGGTATCATAGACTTGCAGCGTCCGGCCTACACTCACCGCTTTGCCATCATTGCGATAGGTATGTACCCCATATCGCTGCCGGATCTCTTCACTGTTCGGCAATTCTACCGTGGACCCGTCTACCCCTAACAGCCGGTGGCCATGCCAGTAGTCGGCTTCTTCACTCCCGTAAAACTCACGGCATACGATCTCGCTTAACTCAATAAAAGCTGTGTGTTTCAGTTTCTTACGGGCCCTGCAAAAGGCAGACTTGCTGACTTCCGGAATGCTGCCCCCCTCCGAAAGGATCGCTTCACTGAAACTGGCTATTTCCCGCTGAAGACCTTTTTGAAGATTGGTCATAAGAAAACAGAGTAGAACCTGGAAGGTAAAGACTCTATCTCTACTAAAGGACGTTTTCCCGTCCTTATGTTTGATGATGTAGTCTTCATCTTGAATGGTTTTTTGTATGGTGGAGATTATTTTCTCTAATAAACGGCTATTTATCCTTGGGATACCCCCTATATTTATAGCACCCCAAAAATAAAACTTTTCCCCTTAAGTCAATGACATTGA
>DATHHO010000030.1:0-4628 GCA_035317125.1 Puia sp. | reverse complement strand
CAATCCGGCCAAACGCTGGGGTGGGATCATGCGGGCGATCGATCAGACGGACTTCGAGACCAACAATATCGAGGTCATCCAGTTCTGGATGGAGAGCCCTTTCCTCACCAATCCGACGAGCACGGGGGGACAATTGTTCTTCGACCTCGGCAGCGTCTCCGAAGATATCCTGCGGGATGGAAAAAAACAATTCGAGAACGGGCTGAACACGCCAAATATATCGGCGGCTGTCGACAGCAGCTCTGTCTGGGGCCGGACTCCCGCTAATTCCATCCAGGTGACCACGGCCTTCAGCAACGATGCCTCCGACCGCCCCTTCCAGGATGTGGGATTGGACGGGATGGACAATACCGCAGAAACCTCAAAATTCCGGACCTATCTGAATACGCTGGCGGCCACCTTCGGGACGAACTCCCCTATCTATCAGAATGCGGTGGCCGATCCGGCAAACGACGATTTCATCAATTACCGGGACGCCGCTTATGATAAGTCGCTGACAGGTATCCTTGGCCGTTATAAGAACGTGAACAACCCACAGGGCAACTCGCCGGTAGCGACTGCCGGGCAGACGACCATCACTGCCTATACGCTGTACCCCGATCAGGAAGACCTGAACAAGGACAATACGATGAACGAGCTGGAGGAATATTTCGAATACAAGGTAGACCTTGTCCCGGACAGCCTGAAACCCGGGAAAGGCTATGTTACGGATTCCGTGAGCTTCACGCCGAAGAACGGCGGGGCCAGACAGACCTGGTACCAGTTCAGGATACCGATCGCGGAATATTACCAGAAGGTGGGCAATATCCCCGACTTCAAATCCATCCAGTTCATCCGTATGTATTTTACGGGGTTTAACGACTCGATGGTGGTCTGCCGCTTCGCCAAGCTGGAAATGGTGAGGAACTCCTGGAGGAGCTTCAACTACAAGATCGATACCACGGGACAGTATACGCTGCTGCCGGCCAACAACCTCACCACCTTCAATGTCACGGCCGTCAACATCGAGCAGAACAGCTCGCGCACTCCTATCCGTTATGTCACCCCTCCCGGTATCGTTCGTCAGCAGGAGCTGAGCAATAACAATGTCAACCTTCTGCTCAACGAGCAGGCCATGAGCCTGCAGATCTGCAACCTGCTGAACAAGGATGTAAGGGGTGTATATAAGACCACGGCCCTCGATCTGCGCAGGTACGGCACGATGGATATGTTCATCCATGCGGAATCCGCCGGCCCTTCCGACAACCTGAACGATAATGACCTGACCGCGGTGATCCGTATGGGCAGCGACTTCGTCAGTAACTATTATGAGGTGAGGATACCGCTGAGGGTTACCAAATGGGGGAAGACCCTCGACACGGATATCTGGCCGGACTCGAACAACCTTAATCTTGCGCTGAACAGGCTGATCCAGCTGAAGGTGAACCGTAATAACGTCGTGTCCAGCGATAAATACTATAGTGAGACGGATCCCGGGGGGAGGATCTATGCCATCCTGGGTAATCCCAACCTGGGCGCGGTGGGCGCCTTCTTCCTCGGCGTGGAGAACACGCACCAGGCGAATATCTGTACGGAAGTATGGTTCAATGAACTGCGATTGACGGATATCAGCGAGAAGGGGGGCTGGGCTGCCGTGGGAAGGGTGGACATCAAGTTGGCCGACCTGGGAACCGTAAATGTGTCCGGGGCTGTCCGGACGGCTGGCTTCGGATCCATCGATCAGAGCACCAACCAGCGTTCGCTGGATAATAATACGCAGTTCGACGCGGCCACTACGTTACAACTTGGCAAGCTGCTGCCCAAAAAGGCGGCGATGTCCATTCCGCTGTATGCCGGCATAACGCAGACGACGAGCTCGCCCCAGTATGACCCATTCGATCTGGATATAAAATTGGCCGATAAGATCAAGGCCGCCCCGGGAAACCTGAAGGATTCCATCAAGGAGCAGGCCGTGGATGCTACCACGGTGACGACCGTCAATTTCACGAACGTAAAAAGAAACAATACCAGCGGGAAAAAGCCGAAGCCCTGGAGCGTCGAGAATTTCGATGTCAGCTATTCTTATACGCGGTCGGAGCATCACAGTCCGCTGGCGGAAGAGGACGAGCTTATCGTGCATAAGGGTGGGCTGAACTATAATTATAACCACGCGACTAAATTTATAGAGCCCTTCAAGCGGGTAATAAAATCCAGATCACCCTGGCTGGCGCTGATCAGAGATTTCAACTTCAACCCGATCCCGACCGTGCTCGCCTTTCATGCGGACATCAACCGCCAGTTCGGCGCATACCGGTCCCGGAATATCGGTGGTCCGAAGGGTATATTGCCGGAGACCTATAATAAATTTTTCACGTTCGACCGCCTGTATACCATGCGCTGGGACCTGACAAGATCGCTGGCCCTCGATTATACGGCGTCCAACAGGGCCTGGGTGGATGAGGACAGCGGCCGTCTCGACAAATCGGCCAGGCGCCGGATGTGGGGCAACTTCTGGAAAGGCGGCAGGACGATCCTGTACACACAGACGACGAATGCTACCTATACGCTGCCGACCAATAAGATCCCGCTGCTGGACTGGACAAAGATCCGTGCGGGTTATTCCGCCAGCTATACCTGGACCGGCGCTTCGGAACTCGCGAAATCCTTTGGCAACAGCCTGCAGAACAGTCAGCAGAAAACGGTGCTGGCAGACCTCGATTTCATCAGCCTCTACAGTAAATGGAAGGTCCTGCGACAACTGGAGCAGCAGGCTCCCCCCGGTACCAATGCCAAGCCACCGCCCGTCAAGGGAGACACGGCGAGGAATAAAAAATCTTCCCAGGAGTCTTCTTACCAACTGAAGGGTCTGCCAAAGGCCATGGCCAGGATCCTGACCTCGCTGAAGCATATAACGGTGAACTATACCGATAATTCTTCTTCGTCGATCTATGGGTTCCTCGACAGCAGCCGGGTGCTGGGTATGAACCTGCGGTCGATGCAGCCGGGATGGGGTTATGTTTTCGGGATGCGCCCCGATACCAATTTTGTCAACAGGCTCGGGAAAAAAGGATTGCTCAGCACAGATACCGGCTTTAACAACCAAAACCTGATCAGCTATACCCAGAAGATCAGCATTACGGCTACCCTCGAGCCGGTGCACGATCTCCATATCAGCATCAGCTTCGACAAGACATTCGGCAAGAACTATTCCGAGCTGTATAAGGATACGGTGGGCAGCAGCGGGTTTGCAAGGCTGAACCCTTATACGGCGGGTACGTTCAGCGTCAGCTTTATTTCCTTCAATACCTTATTTGAAAAATACAAGCCGAATGAGCTCTCCGGTACTTTCCAGAAATTCGAGTCCTACCGGTCGATCATATCGAGTCGTCTGGGCACTATCAACCCGTATACCGGCGGTCTTATCGGATCGGATGGGTATGCAAAGGGGTATGGCAAATATGCGCAGGATGTGCTGATCCCCGCCTTTATCGCGGCCTATACCGGTAAGAGCCCCTCTACGGTAGCCCTCATCAACGAGAGCAACGGCGCATCGGTGACATCCAATCCTTTCTCGGGCTATCTGCCCAAGCCGAACTGGCATATCAGCTATAACGGGCTGGCCCGTCTGCCGGGGCTCAACAAGGTCTTTACTTCTTTTAATATCACCAATGCCTATACGAGCACGCTGAGCATGAACAGCTTCAACTCGCAACTGGGTTATGGAGACCCGCTGGGGTATGCGCAGCCCGGATTCGTGGATACGCTGACGGGAAATTTCCTTCCCTATTTCCTCGTGCCCAATATTACGATCAGCGAGCAGTTCGCTCCGCTGATCGATATCGATGTGCAGTTCGTGAACCAGTTACAGGGCAAGCTGGGGTTCAGCAAATCGCGCCAGCTCAGCCTCAGTCTCGTAGACTTCCAGCTGAGCGAGACGCATTCCTCGGAGTTCACCATCGGTGCGGGCTTCCGCAAACGCGGCGTAGCCCTGCCTTTCAATGTCAAGATGCCCGGACAAAGCTCGGCCTCGAAAAAATTGCAGAACGATCTTACGCTGCGGCTGGATATGAGCATACGCGATGACGCTACCTCCAGCAGCTATCTGGACCAGAATGCCTCATTGCCCACCGGGGGCCAGCGGGTGGTGACGATCTCTCCGTCGATAGATTATGTGCTGAACAACCGGATCAACCTGAAGTTATACTTCGATCAGCGGAGGACGACGCCCAAGATATCGACGACCCCGCCGATCACCACCACCAAGGGTGGATTGCAGGTGCGGATCTCGCTGGGGCCATGATCAATTCTTCTTGTGAAAGTAAACGGCGTTCGCCTGTGCGGTGCAGGTCATCGTCAGGTCGTTGATGCAGACGTGCGCGGGCAGCGTAGCGCAATAAAAGATCGCATCGGCAACATCTTCTGCGCTGAGTGGGGTGAAACCTTCATAGATCTTATTGGCGAGACCTTCGTCGCCTTTGAAACGGACCATGGAGAATTCCGTCTCCGCCGCGCCGGGATGGATAGCGGTCACCTTGATGGAATGCTGCAACAGATCGATGCGCATCGATTTTGAGATCGCGTCGACGGCTGCCTTGCTGGCGCAGTACACGTTCCCTTTTTCATAGATATCTTTGGCGGCCACCGAGCCC
>DATHHO010000029.1:0-2995 GCA_035317125.1 Puia sp. | reverse complement strand
CGGTCGACCACAAGAATGCAGCGGGGGGTGCTGAGCCACACAGCGGGCAAGACTCCGCGCAGGGCGGATCGCAAGGTGCATCGCGGGATTCCGCGCGGCTATTCCGCTATGCGCAGTTCTTTCCTCCGGCCAGACCGGTGCTGGAGGATATCAGCGCACAGATCGGGCTCGGCTGGCGGCACCGGGAAAACAGCTTTATCGACTTCAGTTACCAATATCTGATCCCGCATATGGAATCCACCCGCGGTCCCAGACTGGCGGTGGGGGATGTGAACAAGGATGGACTGGACGATCTTTTCGTGTGCGGGGCAAAGGGACAGCCGGGCGAGCTGATGATACAGACACGCGATGGAAAATTTATTTCTTCGGACACGGCTGTTTTTTATAAAAACAGGATGTGCGAAGGAGTGGACGCCATATTTTTTGATGTAAATAATGATGGCTGGCCCGACCTCTTTGTGGTCAGCGGAGGAAACGAATACGAGGACGGCAATCCCGGGCTGGCGGATCATCTTTACCTCAACGATGGGAAAGGCCATTTCCGGGAATCTCCCCCTGACCGTCTGCCTGCCATCCTGACCAATAAATCCTGCGTCGCCATTGCCGATGTGAACAAGGACGGGTATAACGATATTTTTATCGGCGGTCTGGCCAATGCAAAGAAATTCGGATATGCACAATCCTCTTGGCTGTTGTTGAATGATGGCAAGGGCGGCTTCCAGCGGGCCGCTGAAGCGGTGATCCCGTTGAAGGAAACCGGCATGGTCACGGCTGCCGCTTTTGCGGACCTCAATAAAGATGGCTGGCCCGACCTGGTCATTGCAGGCGAATGGATGCCGGTAAAAATTTTCATGAACGATAAGGGCGTTCTGAAACCAACCGCCATCGGCGGGTCCACCGGTTTCTGGCAGACGATCTGCATGACGGACCTCAATGGGGATGGATATCCGGATATCCTTGCCGGCAACTGGGGACATAATTCAAAATTGTACGCAGGAAAGAACGGACCGCTGAAACTGTATGTAAAGGATTTCGACAAGAATGGCACGGTCGAGCAGGTCGAGACCTATACGATCGATGGGAAAGAATATACTTTTTTGCCAAAGGACGAACTGGAACGTGCGCTGCCCGTCCTGAAAAAAGCCTACCTCACCTATGGTGAAGTAGCAGGCAAGACAGTCGATTATATGTTCTTCGATCTGTTCAAGGATTATACCGAGCTAAAGGCAGAGACCCTGGGCTCATCGGCGTTCATCAACGATGGCAAAGGGAATTTCACCCGCAGGGAATTGCCGGAAGAGCTTCAGCTGTCGCCTATATTTGCTTTCCAGCCGCTGTGGAAGGAAAAGGCCGTGGAAGGCCAGGGCTCGCAGGTGCCGGCTTCACAAACGCAAGCGCCGCAGGCGCTGCGCCGGTCGTTCCTGACAGGCGGGAATTTTTCCGGCGTGCTGCCTTATGAGGGTGGATATGATGCGGCCTCGCTGCAATTGTTCACGATGGGCGGCGGACCGGGACCGGCTTCGGGTGTCGACAGGCCCGGCCCAGGCGGATCGGGTGCAGGCGTCAGCGGCCCCGGCGCATCGGACAAGCTGGCGGGGAAGACCCGGCTGCTGGACACAAAGGGCGAGATCCGCGATCTGAAAGGACTGCACACGGCTAAATATGGAGATATCCTGGTGGCGGCGAGGAATAATAACAGCCTGCTGTTCCTGGGTTACACAAAATGACCATTGCTCATGAAAAAAATAATTGCCATAGTTCTGTTGCCTTTTCTAAAAGGATGGTGCGTGATCACAGTCTGTGGGTCGTTGCAGTGGGGCTGCTCCAAAAAATCCTCTCCACCCGACCCCCCACCCACACCGCCGGTACTGCCCTTTACCTTCTCCACGGTACTGGTGAACGGGAACAGCAACGGGACTACCTATTATGCGGTCAACACCAACCCAGTGGTCAAATTCAGTTTTTCCGCGCCCGTCGATCACGGTTCGGTAAGCACCGGCCTTTCCTTTAAAGACGGCGGGGGACTTGCCGTACCCTATACGCCGACGTTTGAACACAACGACAGCGTCCTGGTCATTCAGCCCTCTTCTTCGCTGAAGAACATCACAAAATATATGCTGGCCCTCTCGTCCGGTCTGCAATCCCAGGGCAAGTCCCCGCTGCAGTCGGGGGTCGCCGTGCAACTGATCACGGCTATCGACTCCTCGGATAAATTCCCGCGGATCTCCGACAGCACCCTGCTGACCCTCGTGCAGCAAAAGACCTTTGCCTATTTCTGGGATTTCGGCCATCCCGTATCGGGGTTGTCGCGGGAGCGCGCCAGCTCTCCGGATGTGGTCACCACCGGGGGCAGCGGCTTTGGCGTGATGGCTGTCCTGACGGGCATCCAGCGCAATTTCATCAGCCGTGCCGATGGGCTTGCCCGGATCACAAAAATGACGAACTTCCTCGCCGACACGACAAAGGTCACCCGCTATCATGGCGCCTTCTCACACTGGATGAACGGGGGCACCGGCGCTACCATCCCTTTCGGCCCAAAGGATGATGGCGGAGACATCGTTGAAACATCCTATCTGATCCAGGGGCTGCTGTGCGCCCGGCAATATTTCAGCAGCACGACGGATGCCGGTGAAATAAACCTGCGCGATACGATCAACAAAATATGGAATGGCGTAGACTGGAGCTGGTACCGGCAGGGCAGCCAGAATACCCTGTACTGGAACTGGAGCCCGGATTACGCCTGGGCCGTTAATGTCCAGGTCGGCGGCTGGAGCGAGGCGCTGATCACTTATGTCATGGCCGCCTCGGCGAATAAAGACAGCATTCCCCGGAGCGTGTACGATAACGGCTGGGCGCGCGGCGGGAGTATGAAAAATGGAAAGACCTTCTTCGGGGTCCAGCTCCCTCTCGGACCGGATAATGGCGGTCCCTTGTTCTTTGCGCATTATTCTTTCCTTGGCATCAACCCCAATGGTCTCTCGGACGCGTATGCTAA
>DATHHO010000028.1:0-8197 GCA_035317125.1 Puia sp. | reverse complement strand
CTGCCCACCATACAAGGCTATTATGGAGCCAGCGATGCAAAAGTGCAGCTGGTCATAGCCGTTTATCTGATCGGCTATGCCGTCTTCCTGATCACCGGAAGCCGCATCGGTGACAGGTTCGGAAGGAAAAAAGTCCTTTTCTATGGGCTGCTGGCTTTTACGGTGACATCCGTACTATGCGGTGTGGCCGCCTCCATCGGGCAGCTGATCGTCTTCCGTTTTTTCCAGGGAATGGCTGCGGCCTTTATGGTGCCGCAAACGGTGACGCTTATCCATCTTACGTTTACGGAAGGAAATGACCGGAACAAGGCTTTTGGCTATTATGGCATCGTCCAGGGCATGGCGGCCATCCTTGGTCAATTCCTCGGCGGGTATTTTATTCATGCCGGATGGATAAAAGCGCCATGGCGCCTGAGCTTCCTCGTCAACCTGCCCCTTGGTCTGCTTGCCGCCGTCATGGCAGCTATCTTCCTCGAAGAGTCGACGCAGAACAAGCAGCGGAAGCTGGATTTGCGGGGCGTGGTCCTGCTGACCCTGACCCTGATCTCCATCATTTACCCGCTGACCCAGGGCAGGGAATACGGATGGCCGCTCTGGTCCTGGGCCATGCTGCTGGGCTCGCCGCTGTGGCTGTATGCGTTTATCCGGCATCTGAAAAAAACGGATGGCACGGAACACGAACCGTTGATCAACCCTGGTCTGTTCCGGATAAAAAGCTTTAACATCGGTGTGCTGTGCGTATTCTTTTACTTCGGTCTGCACAATGCCTTTCTGCTTTCCTGCGCGATCCTCCTGCAGAAAGGTTATCATATTCCCGCCTACGACGCTTCCATTTTTTTCACATCGCTGGGAGGAGCCTATATGTTCTCATCCTGGTGGTCGATCCGTAATGCCGGCCGGTATGGGATCCGTATGCTACAGGCGGGATGCGTGATCATGGCGCTGTCCTTTATTTCGCAGGCTTTTTTGTTCAGCGGAGCGGTCCCCTCCGCGACGGCCATTGTCACCTGCTTCGCCATCTTCGGACTGGGGAGCGGTCTTGTACTCCCTTCGATCCTGAACGTATCCCTGCGGGACGTGCCGCCTGTCTTTGCGGGCAGCAGCAGCGGCGTTTATTCGACGATCCAGCAATTCTCCTCCGCAGCCGGGGTCAGCATGCTGGGAGGTTTGTTTTTTTCCATGCTGGCAAATGGCAGCGCTTTCCCATCTGCCTACCGGGTGACCCTGTATTGTATGATCTTTTATCTGCTGGTCATCTTTCTGTTGCTGAGCAGGATCAGGAGCGTGAAAAAATAATCGCCGCCAGGGCTCTGGAACGTGAAAGAATAATTTCCCGGTGGACCCCTGAACGTGAACAAATGATTGCCCGGCGGACCTGATGACGTTTATTCTTTTCTGACCCTGTCGCGCTCCTCTTTGGATCCGGCATCCGGCGTCCTTTCCTTCTTTGCCTTGTTATTGCCAAAGGACCTTGAGTAGGTCAGTCTGATGATGGGAAATCTGGCGGATTCGGGGGAATAGGTAACATGGGCCCTTGTCGAATACGCCTCTTCGGTAAGCGCACCGATATAGCTGGTATAATGGATGGTCATCAGAAGATCGGTCACGGAGAGCTGAAGGCTTCCTCTGTTTTTTTCCAGCTCTTTTTTGATCCCCATGTTCACAGATCCATTGGCAGGCCCTTTTGTCGAGCCATAATAGCCCGCGGCGCTGTACCATCCCGAAATTTCTGCAAAGAAGCTACGGGGCAGTGTGAACGATTCGGAAAAGTTCAGCGACCAGGGGAAGAATGTTTTTTCTACGGGCTGCTGTGTGTACGTGATCTTAAACCGTCGCCAGCCACCTTCCAGACTGTAGCTCATGTCCCACCAGTCGTTTATTTTCAGGGGCAGGACAGCCTGCACCGTTATATTATTCTGCCAGGTGACGTTCTGGGGTGAAATAAAAACCAGATTGCCCGAGGGGTTAGCCGTCAGCTGGTACCGGGCGATGGGGTAGTCGTCCCTGCTCAGCAGCAGCGAAAACGAATAACGCCGGTAATTGTATCCCAGTTTCAGGTTATTGGTGACCGATGGCCGCAACAGGGGATTTCCCGTAAAAACAGAAATGGGATCGTTGTAGGTTATGAAAGAGGCGAGGTCGTTGTACGAAGGCCTGCTGATCCTTTTGCCGTAGGACAATTGCAGTTCGTCTTTTTCGCCCAGCTTTTTTGAAAAGGATATATCGGGGAAAAGGGCGCCCAGCTTCCGGTCGATGATATTTTTTCCGCTACCTGCATCCTTCATGCGGGTACGGGAATACTCATACCGGGCTCCGATGACCAGGCGGGCAGAGGCGCCGATCTGGGTGGCGACAGAGCCATAAGCGGCGCCGATGCCTTCTTTCATACCGATGAAATTGGTCGTTCCGAGACTGGTGACCCATCCGCCGTTTATCAGACTTTCGATACCCGAAAGACTTGAGCTGACCGTGTACGTCCCTTTGACACCCGCCCCGAGGCTGACCTTTTTGCTAAGTTGCTTTTCATAATCCATCCTGGCCACACCTACCTTTATGGTCGTGTTGGCAAAGCCTTTCTGGCTGGGGGAAAACAGGCTGTCCTTGCCGGTCCCCGCTGCGGCGCCATTCTTATCGAGAAAGGAGCTCTGCACCACCGACGGGTGATTGTTTTTATAATAAAGCCAATCCAGGTCCACATCGATCTTTTCTCCTTCGCCGATCTTCTTTTCCGCGTACAGGGAAGCTATCCAGTTTGTCCAGCGGTTTTTCGCCTTTATGATCCCGTCAAACAGCAGCAGTGAGTCGGGGGGGAGCGTGTACTTTGTATAATTATCGGCCGTGGCCGTGGAGTAGCTGTTATTGTAATTCATGCTGGCGCCGACCGTGATCTTTGGCGTCAGTTTCGCGTCCATCCCGGCCAGGGCATTGTGGTTATTCGCTGCGGGCCGGGTCTCGCCCCGGAAATCAAAGGAAGCCGGCCCACCCAATACGGGCACATTTTCGGAACCATGTCCGATCAGGAGCCCATAGCTCCGGTCATGAGAGAATGAGTAAGCGCTATAAACCCCGAGCTTTTCCGTGTTATGACCGAGACTGATGCTGCCGGTGCCTTTTTCTGCCCAGCCATACCCACCCGTCAGCGAAAAATTTCCATTCGTACCCTGCCGCCTGATCTTTTTCAGTACAATATTGATCATGCCGGCGCTGCCCTCCGCATCATATCTCGCAGGAGGCGTCGTCAGCAATTCTATTTTTTCAATGTTATCCGCGCTCATTCCACTCAGCAGCGTCACCAGCTGATCTTCCGGCATTTGTATGAGCTTGCCATTCAGCATGACCATCACACCGCTTTTTCCATTTAATGCGATGCCGTTGTTCCGGTGATCGATAAGGACGCCCGGCGACCGCTCAAGGACCTCAAGGGCTGAGCTCCCTTTTGTAAGCAGGCTGCTTTCCAGATTGACCACGATGCCGCCGGTGGCCTGCTGGAATAAGGGCTTTTTTCCACGGACCACCATTTCGGCCAGCCGCTGGGTGTCGGTCTTTATGGGCTGCGTTCCAACCGGCCCGGCAGGCTTGCCGGAGGACTGACCGGAGGGCTTGCCGGAGGACTGACCGGATGCCTGTGAAAAAAAGTAAAAGAAGAAGATCGTGAAGAAGATATTTTTCATACCGGTGTTATTTGGACAGCACAAAGAAATGCGTCCGGGAGCCGATTCAGAAAACGGAATGACCACCGGCAGGAACGGATTGACGAGTTGCAGCAGGGCGGTCCGCCTGCTTCAGCGCAGTCTGGCGGCGGATATCACCACTCATATAGCAGGGAATGTATCTTGTCAATTATTTGAGCCAATTCAAGCAGCGAAGTCACCGGATCAATGAAAAACGATGTATCTTTTATCCAATGAACGCACCGTCATATAGCCCACCGGCCAGGAGCTGGCTGGTCAGATACAAGCTGTACCATATTCCATTCTGGTTCTTCTACAATTATATCTGGTGGACCGTGGCAATTGGCAATCCGCTGAAGGCCGCCATCGCGATCGTATCTTCCCCGTTTGCCATAAAATTTCTTTTTTATGTCATTGTCCATATCCTGTCCGTCTGCTTCAATTTATATTTTCTGATCCCGCGATGGCTGGAAAAAGGCAGGCTTACCGCCTATATCATCCGGTTGTTCATAACGATACTGATCGCCTCCGCACTGATCGTTCCGGGATATTATGTAAGCGCTTATGTGGCCGGCAAGACGATGAAACAGTTGTATGGGCCGGAATCGAATTGCATCTATCAGTTTTTCGGCGCTGCGTTACCGTCTACGCTGGCGAGCATGACGCTGGCCATGAGCATCAAGCTGACCAAGAACTGGCTTCAGACGAAAAGAAGACAACAGGTCCTCGAGAAAGAAAAATTGGAGACCGAGCTGAATTTTCTGAAGTACCAGTTCAACCCGCATTTTCTTTTTAACACGATCAACTCGATATTTTTCCTCATCCATAAGAACCCCGATATGGCCTCCGCATCGCTGGCGAAATTTTCCGATCTCCTGCGCTATCAGCTGTATGAGTGCAACGACAAGCAGACCCTGCTGAGCAAGGAGATCACCTGTCTCGAAAATTCCATCGAGCTGGAAAAGCTGCGGCAGAACGATAATGTCGAAGTCAGCCTTTTTATGAACCAGCAGCCGCCAATGGACCTGCTCATCGCTCCTTTTATATTGATGACCTTTGTCGAGAATGCCTTCAAGCATGTCTCCAGGCGCACAGACCAACCAAACTGGATAAAGATAAAGCTGCATTTCGACCGGCAGCGGCTGGATCTTTCGATTGCCAATACGGTATCGGGCGCAGCAACCGAAGTGGTCCGGTACGGAGGCATCGGTCTGAAGAACGTGCAAAGAAGACTGGATCTGATCTATCCGGGCCAATATGAGCTGAGTATAAATAACAGCAGCGCCAGCTTTGAAGTGCGGCTCCAGCTGCAGCTTGCGGGGCATATGGGATCCCAGCCCATGCAAAAAACTGCCTGAGACTGTGATTTTCTTTATATTTCTGCGTATAATACTTCAAAGAACGATCAAGGCTGATGCATACGCAACGGGAAAAGGATGATTTTCTAAAGTTACTTTCAGAGAATCAAGGCATTATAATCAAAATATGTAATTCCTTCCACAGGGATAAGGCGGACAGGGAAGACCTTGCCCAGGAAATTATTTATAACCTGTGGAAAGGCGGGGGGAGCTATAACCCGGATTTTAAATTCTCTACCTGGATGTACCGGGTTGCCCTGAATGTGGCCATTTCCTCATACCGCAAGGAAAAGAAGCTGAAGCAGACGATCGTATTTTCAGCGAAGCCGCTGGAAATGGAAGATAAAATATTCAGCCCTCCGGAATCCGAGGAAAATTCGAATCTCCTGCAACAACATATCACGGAGCTGAAAGAGCTGGACAAGGCGCTGATGATCTTATATTTTGAAGAAAAAAGCTATAAGGAGATAGCCGAGATCATCGGCATATCCGAGACCAATGTCGCCACCAAGGTGAGCCGGATAAAGGAGAAGCTGAAACAAAACATAATGAACTCAAAAAAATGAGGATATGGAAGACACGGAACTGAAAGAAATGTGGAAGGAATATGAGCAGAAGATCGAGCAGGCGAAAGTATTAAACCTGCAGGCCTGGGCGGTGAACCTTCAGACCTTTGAATACCTGCAGGCGCACAAGGCAAAGACAAAGCTCAGCTCGCTGGCTTCCTTTAAGACCTGGATGGTTGTTTTTGGGATGCTCTGGGTTGTGGCGCTGGGCATGCTGATCTATGGCAATCAGCTCAGGAACCTATATTTTACCGTTTCGGTTGCCATGCTGCTACTCTTTACACTTATTGCCAATGCGGTTTATATAAAGCATATCATCCTCATCCGGCAAATGAATTATTCAGAAAGCATCGTAACGATGCAGGAGAAGCTGTCGGAACTACAGGCGTCGACGATCCATATCGTACGCATCTTATGGCTGCAGATGCCATTTTATACGACCTGGTTCTGGAACCAGCAGTGGGTCACGCAGGGCGGTAAGAATTTTTGGCTGACCGCGGCGCCGGCCACGTTGTTCTTCTGCTGGCTGTCCATCTGGCTCTACCGGAACATCTCCTACAAAAATGTCAATAAGAAATGGTTCCGGATGCTGTTCCGCGGCAAGGACTGGGATTCCGTTATCAAAGCCATCCAGTATCTGGATGAGATCGAGGAATTCAAGAACAGGTGAGGCGATCATCTGACCCAGGCAGGCGAACACAGGTGAGGCGATCATGTGACCCAGGCAGGCGAGCAACTGATCTAGTCGAAAATAACAAAACTGCATCTGTTTTATTAGTCCGGATTTGCTGAATTTTACAGCATGAAAATTGTAAACAGCAATCCGGAAGATGTCGGGACCATTTTCAGCATGTATGAAGAGGGAACCGCTTATCAGAAATCCGTTGCGAAAAAGCACTGGCAAGGTTTTGAACCTGCGCTTATCAAAAAAGAAATAGAAGAAGGCCGGCAATGGAAGATCATGGAGGGGGAAGCAACGGCGTGTGTCTTTGCCATTGCGTTCAGCGATCCGCTGATCTGGCAGGAAAGAGATAAGGACCCGGCGATCTATATCCACCGGATTGCCACGCATCCGCGGTTCCGGGGCAATGGCTATGTAAAGCATATTGTCGCCTGGGCAAAAGAATATGCAATACGCACGGGCAGATTTTTTATCCGGATGGATACGGGCAGCGGGAATGAAAAACTGAATCAGTATTATGTCAGCTGCGGTTTTACTTATCTTGGCAGCACCGAGCTACAGGATACCGGTGACTTACCCGCGCACTACAGAGGAGGGTCATCCAGCCTGTTCGAACTCCCTGTATAATGAAACAAGCCCCATCCCGGAATGAACGGGAAAGGGCTTGCCGGTTATAAGAGGGTTATGTCTTTTATGAAGCGGGCTGATCTTTGGATACGACACGGATTACTGACCATCTGGTGGATGGAGTAGCGCTCAGCGTGATGACCTGATCCGCATTTTCCATGGTGATATGATAGGATGATCTTCCGTTGGAGACTTCTTTGTACAGGCCGGTGATCCAGTAGCTCCTGTAGTCTTTTTTTATGGTTGTCAACAGCTTGGACGGCAATTTGTCGGAAAGAATGTTACGCTGAACAGCAGTGCTTTTTTTTGAAGGCGAACCTCCCTCTGTCAAGGGTCGGTCGGTCGAACGGGCATCTGCGGAGACAATAGCCATACATAAGGCTATTGCTAAAATAGGCTTTTTCATGAGGGTACGTTTTATTTTACGTTTGCCCGCTTAAAACGGAGTTTGGGTCATAAAAGTATGTCCCGGGTATGCTTAACCGGTATTTTTATAAAAAGAATGTCTTAGCTCCTGAAAGCTATGCTTTTACCGCCAGCAGGTCGCTGGGTAAAAATAGCCGCGGAGTGGCGCCATATGCCGCGACGTTATTCATATTCTCTGTATAAAGAATAGAGGATCTTTTTGTCCGGCTCGCCCCATGAACGGATGGTATCCTGTTCGAAATGACGTTTGAAAGCCAGCGTTGCTGCGCTGCTGTCCCTTATATCATAGCCGATCAGCCGCAGCGCCATCAGGCTGCTGAACCCATCGGGCACGGATATGCCCGTGGTATCTCCATGCCAGAGACCAAATCCCTTATCGGCCAGGTCCTTCCAAGGGAACCATGCGCTGGGATCGTTCTTCCGGGTGGGCGCTATGTCGCCATGCCCGATAAAATTCGCGGTGGGTATTCCGTAGGTGGCTTTCAGCGTGGTCAGCAGATGCAGCAGGCTGCCGATCTGTGGGGTGGGGAAGGGCTCATCCCCATTGTTGTCCAGCTCTATCCCGACAGATACGGAATTGACGTCCGTGATATTCCCCCATTTGCTCTTGCCGGCCTGCCAGGCCCTTAAATAATCATTCAGCATATGGTGGACCGTACCGTCCTTGCAGATCACATAATGCGCGCTTACCTGCGTGGGTACGATGGTGAAGGTGTGCAAGGTCTGGGGGCAGCTGTTCTGGGCCGTATGATGGATGATCACAAAATTCGGCTTGCGCATGTTGAAATTGATGGTGCCCACCCAGTAAGGCGCTTCCGGAACGGAGTCGGTACCGGTGGCCAGCGGCGCCTGGCCGAGCACCTGAGC
>DATHHO010000027.1:0-4855 GCA_035317125.1 Puia sp. | reverse complement strand
CCAGGGAGCCAGCCGGTAAGCAACGGATATTCATCGGGCGCCTGGGTCCACCACGTGGGTACCGCTTCATCGCTCACGATAAAGCCAAGGTCCTTCTGCCGCTTGTTCCAGAAAGGTTGTCTGAACTCCACCAGGAACTTGGTCACCGTGCCATACCCCAGCTGACCGGCGGCCCGCAGATGATCCGGGATCGCAGGTAAGAACTGAATAGCGACGGAGGCGGGTGCCGCCGTGGCTGAACCGGTCTCATCTATGGCAGCGCCGGAACGGAGTACCGCGGCTGAACCCTCCCCGTCCATAACTGGGCCCACACCTGAAGCCGCCCCGTCAGCGTCCACGCCCGCCGATAATTGCAACACACCGACGGATACCGTGATGATGACCTTTCCGCCCGTAAACACCATTCCCCCGGCCGTTGTGATGACTACCCGGCCTCTTGCCCACTCTATTTTTTTCACCGGAGCCGAAAAATGGAGGGCGCAACCGGCCCCGCGGCATTGGTCTGCGAGATAGTTGATAAGCCGTTCATAGCCTCCATCGATGCGGTGCTGATGCCCGTCCTCCGCATTCCATTCCTTGTAAAGGGCCAGTGTACTGGCGATGCGCGGGTCGGCCAGATCGAACCCACCGGCATAGCGTTCCACGGAATCCCGCAGTGCCGCATATTTTTCGCCGCCGAAGAACGCGGAGAGGAATTCCGCGAGCGGCAGATCCTTTTTCAATTTACTCATCTGGACCATCAGCTGATCCCATTGATCATGCAGAAAGAGCTGCCCGCCCCATACACCTTTGTTCACGCTGATCATTTTACCCCCGACTTTGTGGAAGGGGATACCAGCCTCCTTCAGCAGCCGGAGCGTCAGGGGAAGATCGCCATGAACGAATTCGGCGCCCGCCTCAACCGGCCGGGTGAAACCATTCCCATGCAGCGTACGGATCCTCCCACCGGGCGCATCCGCTGCTTCCAGCAGAATAGTCTCCACCCCTGCAGCCGATAATGCATAGGCTGCCATCAGACCCGCGGCCCCCGCACCGATAATGATAACGGCATTGCCAGGTCTTTGCTGCGTTGCATCTGTCGATCCGCCGGAGTCGTTGCTTTTGGGCAATTCCATATAAAATATTTAAAATTAACAGGAATAAATCATGACGACCTAATTTTACAACCGATATGACCCCTCCAAAAACAAACCGGTTCTTTCTTATCCTTATTCTCGGGCTGCTCTCGGCCATCGGCCCTTTCTCGATCGACATGTATCTCCCGGGCTTTCCATCGATCGCCACCGACCTCGGGACGACTATTGCGAAAGTAACGCTATCTCTGTCCAGTTTTTTTATCGGCATTTCCGCGGGACAATTCCTTTACGGTCCGCTGCTGGACAAATATGGCCGCAAGAAGCCGCTGTATATCGGCATTTCCGTTTACCTCGTCGCCTCGGTGTGTTGTGCGCTGGCCCATTCGGTGGAGCTGCTGATCTTTCTGCGGCTGATCCAGGCGCTCGGGGCCTGCGCAGGACTGGTCGCCTCCCGCGCCATGGTGCGGGATCTTTTCGAGGTAAAGGAGAATGCAAAGGTGTTCTCCCTGCTGATGCTGGTCGTGGGCGTCTCCCCGATCATCGCCCCCACCCTTGGCGGCTATATCACAGCCGCAGTAGGATGGAAATACATTTTTATCGTGCTGGCAGTCATCGCCGCAGTGATCCTTGCAGCGGTCCATTTTGGCCTCCCGGAGAGCCGGAAACCCGACCGGAACCTTTCCCTCCGGCCGCTTGCGATCATAGGTGGCTTTTTAAAAGTCTTCAGGGAGCCGCAGTTCTATACCTATGCGCTCACAGGGGCCATCGCCTCCGCCGGTCTGTATGCCTATATAGCAGGCTCCCCCTTTGTATTCATGGAATTGTTCCGGGTGAGTGAAAAGCAATATGGCTGGATCTTCGCCGTGATCGCCCTGGGGCTGATCGGATCGAGCCAGCTTAACAGTATATTGCTCCGCACTTATAAAAGCGAGCAGATCATAAAAGTCGCCCTGTTCTGCCAGTCCCTGACCGCTATCCTGCTTTTTGTGGGCAGCATGCTGGGCTGGCTGGGGCTTTTCAGCACGATCTTCCTTATTTTCCTGTTCCTCTGCTGCCAGGGCTGCGTATTTCCCAATTCATCCGCCCTTTCCCTGGCGCCGTTCAGCCGGAACGCCGGTACAGCCTCCGCACTGATGGGCGGGATCCAGATGAGCATTGGCGCCCTGACCTCAGCCACCGTCAGTTTCCTGACAGACCGGACAGCCCTTCCCATGACCGGGGTAATGGCCTGCTGTGCGCTGATCAGCTTTACCATCCTCATGGCCGGGAGCCGGATCGTCCGCTACCGGGCCAGCGCGGAGCTGGTAAAAGAGGAGGCGGCGGAGATGATCGAAACCTCCTGAGGGCGGGCATCTAAGGGCTACTCCCGCAAAGCTGCTGCGGCCCGGGCCCAGGCCGCAGCAGCATACCATCCTTCCCATGGTAAAAAGATAGAAAATGGGGACAACTTATTGCCTTTAAAATCAGACTAAGTGTTATTTTTGTTATTGTAGTCTATCTCCTGCCCACCGTATAAAAAAATTCACTATTCTTTAAGAAGGCCGAGCGCTCTGTAGCACACTAATTGATACTAAACAATCAAAGGAAGCCTTATGCAAATACAATTCATGAAAAACATCCAGTTCTCCAAACTGGTGAAGGCCGAGGGTCGGCTGAGAGAATTCAATTTCCGCAAATCGAACGGCTTGCAGGAAGGCTTGTTTACGGTCGACGTAAGCGATGACCGCGGCAACCGGATCATCTTCAGAATGCAGAAGGAAGAAGGTGTCTGGAAGATCGTGAAGCAACAGATGCCTGCATGGGTCTGGGAAAACGAAGCCGCTTTTCATACGCATATCGAAGAAGAACTGGCCTCGGCCGGTCTTTCCAAATAGCCGTTCGCCCTCTCCACCACTCCCCGGCCAATCTCCATCCGGAAATTAAATTTTTTGTCGCATCAAAGACGCTGCTAAACCATTGCAGTCTTAAGAAATTTAACAATATCCACACGCTGTTAATAAGTAACTTTACTATTAAGCGCATCTGTTAATTATATTTGATTCAGAGGCAAGAAATTTGAAAATAGCACCAGGTACCCATTCCCGAACTTTAAAAGAATTGAATTTGACTGAGACTATTATCAATCTGGAGACCGTTAACCCCATAGAATTTTTCGGAGTAAACAACGGCAAGTTAGACATACTGAAGAAGAAATTTCCACTGTTGAAGATCTTATCCCGAGGTACCCAGATCAAGTTGAGTGGTTCTCCCGAGCAAGTGGGAACGGCCAAGGAAAAAATCGATTTGTTAGTGCAATACCTGGAAAGGAACGGTCATGTCAGCGAAAACTATTTCGAGCAGATCCTCGGAGGCGATGATGCCGAGACGGTAGATAATTTCGTGGACAGACATCCGAACGACATCCTGGTATTCGGACCCAATGGAAAAACGGTCCGTGCCCGCACGGTGAACCAGAAACGTATGGTGGTCGCCGGGGAAAAGAACGACGTGGTGTTTGCCATCGGACCGGCCGGTACCGGTAAGACCTATACCGCCGTCGCCCTTGCGGTGCGCGCCCTGAAGAACAAGGCCGTTAAAAAGATCATCCTCACCCGCCCGGCGGTGGAGGCCGGTGAGAACCTGGGCTTCCTTCCGGGGGACCTGAAAGAAAAGATCGATCCCTATCTGCGCCCACTCTATGATGCGCTGGATGATATGATCCCTGCCGACAAGCTGGGTTATTATATGAGCACCCGCACCATCGAGATCGCCCCGCCGGCCTATATGCGCGGCCGTACGCTGGACAACGCATTTATCATCCTGGATGAGGCCCAGAATGCCACCGACCTGCAGATCAAAATGTTCCTCACCCGTATCGGCCCTAATGCCAAGGCCATTATAACGGGCGACCTTACACAGATCGATCTGCCGAAGAACCAGAAGAGTGGGCTGGCAAAAGCCTTGTATATACTGAAAAATATTGATGGCATCGCACATATAGAGCTGGATGAAGAAGACGTGGTACGTCACCGCCTGGTAAAGGCCATCATTAAAGCCTATGAAAGAGACCAGAAGGAACAGGCGGAGACCCGTCCCGAAAATAGATAATCGAGACCCTTTGATATTTGATAAACGACCCTGGGCCTGTGGAGTATTTCTGCAGGCTTTTTTTATACATTTGCTCCATGATTAAAAAATTCATCTCCGCATCTGGGATTTTCACCGGCGCATCTCGGATGGTCACCGCCGCTTCCTCACGGATCATCATCGTCCCATCGCTGATCATGCTGCTGGCAGCCGCCTGCTCCGACCCCCATACCTTCAAAAAGGCCGAAGACGCCCAGGATGCCGGCAGGGAGTTCATCCGCGCCTCGCTGGATGGCAACTACGAAAAAGCCAGCTTCTATCTGTTTGCCGACTCCGTCAACCGGATGCTCCTCAGCAAATGGAAGAAAGATTACGACCAGCTGGGTGACGACGTACAAAGAAAATACAAGGACGCGGAGATCATGCCGATCGAGATCCAGGCAAAAAACGATTCCGTGACCAGCTATACCTATGCGAACTCGTATAAAAAAGATACGACCACCATCAGAATAGTCCGCATCAGCGGCGAATGGCTGGTAGACCTCAAGGAGATCCTCAATCATAAAAAATGATGTTCCGGAATATCTTACTGGCTGGTCTCGGCGGCGGCGCAGGCAGCATTGCCCGCTATCTCTGTCACAAATATATTATCAGCAGCGCACTGGCCCCTTTTCCCATCGGCACTTTCGTGGTGAATGTCTCCGGTTGCTTCC
>DATHHO010000026.1:0-8761 GCA_035317125.1 Puia sp. | reverse complement strand
ACCGTCGCCGCATTCGTTTCCTTATACGTATGTCTGATCCCGACCACCATCGGCGGACTGCTCAGCGCCATCGGCATCGCCGGTATGGACAGGGCATTGCGCGCCAACGTTATCACCAAGAGCGGTAAGGCGGTGGAGACGGCCGGTGACCTCGACACCCTGCTGCTGGACAAGACGGGCACGATCACGATAGGTAACAGAAAAGCCACCCATTTTTACGCTGCGAATGGAGTGGAGGACCATGAACTGGTAGAGGCATGTGTGCTGTCATCCCTGGCCGACGAGACGCCGGAAGGCAAATCCATCGTCGAACTGGGCAACAGCAATGGCTTCAAGAGCCCGCTCCTTCAGCCGGAAAAAGCTAAGTTCATCAAGTTCACCGCCGAGACCCGCAGCAGCGGAGTAGACCTGAACGGCATCCGTATCCGCAAAGGGGCTTTTGATTCGATCCGGGACATCGTAAAAAAAGCCGGTCATGTTTTTCCGCTGGAAACGGAAGAAAGGGTAAAGATCATCTCCTCCAACGGCGGTACACCACTGGTGGTCAGCCGCGATGAAAAAGTGCTTGGCGTCATCGAGTTGCAGGATATCATCAAGCCCGGGATCAGCGAGCGTTTCGAAAGATTGCGCAAGATGGGCGTCAAGACCGTGATGGTAACGGGAGACAACCCGCTCACGGCTAAGTTCATCGCTGAAAAGGCTGGCGTGGATGATTTCATCGCGGAGGCCAGACCGGAAGACAAGATGAATTATATAAAAAAGGAACAAACGGGTGGTAAGCTGGTCGCCATGATGGGTGATGGCACCAATGATGCTCCAGCCCTGGCACAGGCCGATGTCGGCGTGGCCATGAACAGCGGCACCCAGGCCGCAAAGGAGGCGGGCAATATGGTCGATCTGGATAACGATCCGACCAAGCTCATCGAGATCGTGGAGATCGGCAAGCAGCTCCTGATGACCAGGGGCACCCTCACCACCTTCTCCATCGCCAATGACGTTGCGAAATACTTTGCTATCGTGCCGGCCCTGTTCATTACGACCATCCCCGCATTGAAGGCCCTGAATATAATGGGTCTGAAAAGCCCCGAGAGCGCTATTCTTTCGGCCGTCATATTCAACGCCATCATCATCCCGATCCTTATACCGCTGGCCTTGAAAGGCGTGGCCTACAAGCCCATCGGGGCCAGCGCCTTGCTGAGAAGGAATCTGATGATCTATGGTCTGGGAGGAGTGATCGCGCCTTTCATCGGGATCAAGATCATCGATATGTTCCTGGCCTTGTTCATGTAATGTATAAAGTTAGCCCGCTTAGTAAAATAGCTCAAGGGCATAAAAAATAAAAAAATGAAAAAATATATTTTGATCTCGATAAAGATGACCCTGGTGTTCCTCATCATCTGCGCAGTCATCTACCCCTCGTTCATTGCGCTTGTCGGCAGATTTGCCCCTGGTAAGGGCAAAGGGGAGACCCTCTCCGTCAATGGTAAAGTGGTGGGCTACGCCAACATCGGTCAGAAATTCGATCAGGACAAATATTTCTGGAGCCGTCCCTCCGCCGTAGCATATAATGCCGCGGGCAGCGCTGGCAGCAATAAAGGTCCTTCCAATCCCGATTACCTTAAGGATGTACAGTCTAAGATCGATACGTTCATGAAACATAACCCCGGTATAAAAAAGGAAGAGATCCCAGCCGAGCTGGTCACGTATTCCGGCAGCGGACTGGACCCCGACCTCTCTCCGGCTGGCGCCAGGGTACAGGTGCGCCGCGTGGCTACTACAAGAGGGATCCCGGAGGCAAAACTGGATGAGCTGGTCGCAAGCCTTACGGAAAAGCCCCTTCTGGGAATGTTCGGACCACCAAAAGTGAATGTATTGAAATTAAATATAGCTTTGGATAATCTGAAATAACATGCCCGACCAGCAGAACGCGCAACATTTTATTGAGCTGATCCGCAAATCGAGGCGGGGTAAATTCAAGATCTATATCGGCATGAGCGCCGGAGTGGGGAAGACCTTCCGGATGCTCCAGGAGGCGCAGACGCTGCTGCGTAATGGCGTGGACGTGAAGATAGGCTATATCGAGACGCATGGCCGCAAAGAGACACATGCCCTGCTGGAAGGATTGCCCGTACTGCCCAGGCGGAAATTGTTCTATAAAGGTAAGGAACTCGAAGAGCTGGACGTGCAGGCCGTGATCAACCTGCATCCAGAAGTGGTGATCATCGACGAGCTGGCGCATACGAACATCGAAGGAAGTAAGAATGAGAAGCGCTGGCAGGATACCATGGATATCCTCGATGCCGGGATCAATGTGATCAGCGCGGTCAATATCCAGCATATCGAAAGCCTCAATGAGGAGGTGAAGAATATCACGGGTGTCGAAGTGGCCGAAAGGATACCGGACAGTGTGTTGCGACAGGCGGATGAGGTGGTGAATATCGACCTTACGGCGGACGAGCTGGTCACCCGGCTGAAGGAAGGCCGGATCTATACGCAGGATAAGATATCGGTAGCCCTGAAGAATTTTTTTCAGCCCGATAAGATCCTCCAGCTCCGGGAGCTGGCGCTTAAAGAAGTGGCCAGCCAGGTGGAACGGAAGATCGAGACGGAGCTGCCCCGCGGATCGCACCTTCCTCCCGAACGCTTTCTGGCCTGTATCAGCAGCAACCATGAGACGGCAAAGAAGGTCATCCGCAAGACGGGCAGGCTCGCCTCCTATTATCATTCGAAATGGATCCTGCTCTATGTTCAGACACCGAGGGAAGATGGGGACAAGATCGGTCTGGCGGCGCAACGTCATCTCATCAATAATTTCAAGCTGGCCACCGAGCTGGGCGCCGAGGTAATAAGATTGAAGGGGACCAACATTGCCAAGACGATCATGGAAGTGGCAGAACAGCATGCCGTCACCACCATCTGCATCGGCAAGCCGCATCTGACCCTGTACAATGTGATCCTCAGTACGGCCGTATTCAATCAATTGCTGACTAAACTGGCCGCATCCGATATCGATGTGGTAATACTTTCCTGATATGGGTACACGCTTAAAGACCAAATTGTCGCTTGGGCTGATCTTCCTCTTCGTCGTCATCGTCCTTTTTGGTGTGCTGGGGCTATTTTACATCAGCCGGCTCAGCGATGAAGGCAGGCAGGTGCTGCAGAACAACCAGGAATCGCTGTTCTATTGTAATAATATGCTCCGCGCCCTTGAAAATTTCGGGACGCACAAAGATGCCATCGACATTTTCAGGGAGAACCTTGGGAAGCAGCAGCAGAATATCACGGAGGCGGGAGAGAAGGAAGTCACCGAGGAGCTGACCAGACAGTTCTCGGAGCTCATCCATCAGCCAGGAGATCATGCCGTCAACCATCCTGCCAACAACGCATCCGTTCCCGGCGACTCCACGCTGCGGCCCGATATCCGCCGTTCCATCTATCATATTCAGGAGCTGAATGAGATGGCCATTTTCCGGAAGCATGCTGCGGCCCAGCGGACAGCCAGTAACGCGAAGGAAGTGCTGACCGTCATCTTCACGGTGCTCACGCTGCTGGCTTTTACCTTTATTTTCAATCTGCCCGGTATCATTTCCGATCCGATCCGCAGCCTTTCCGAAGGTATTCAGGAAATTGCCGTCAAGAATTATAAGAAACGGATCTATCTGAAGCAGGATGACGAATTCGGCGATCTGGCCAACGCATTTAACATTATGGCGGGCAAGCTGGATGAATATGAGAACAGCAATCTCTCCAGGATCAAATTCGAAAAAAGCCGTATCGAGACGATCATCAACCAGATGCGCGACGGTATCATCGGGCTGGACGAAAAAAGAAATGTCCTCTTTCTCAACGCCGTGGCGGGCAAGCTGCTCGGACTGAAAGAGGAGAATATCTCGGGAAAATACGCACCGGATATCGCGCTGAAGAACGACCTTATGCGGACCCTGTTACAGGACCAGACGGGCGCAACGGATAAGGCGGAGCTGAAGATCTATGCCGATGGTAAAGAGTCCTATTTCAGCAAGGATACCCTCGACGTTACCAACAACGACATGGTCATCGGACAGGTGATCGTACTGCGCAATATCACTCCTTTTCATGAGCTTAACGAGGCGAAGACGAATTTTATCGCAACGGTGTCGCACGAGCTGAAGACGCCCATTTCTTCCATCAAAATGAGCGCCAGACTGCTCACCGATGCAAGAGTAGGGGAGCTCAACGGCGAACAGCAGGACCTGGTGAGGAGCATTACCGATGATGCCGGCCGTCTCCTCCGCATCACCGGAGAGCTGCTCAATATGTCGCAGGTAGAGACGGGGAATATACAGCTGAAGATGCAGCCCGCAGCGCCCGGTATGATCGTGGAGCAGGCCATCCAGGCCGTCCAGTTCCAGGCGCAGCAGAAGCATATTCTCATCAGGGCCGATACGGTCTCCGGACTGCCTTCCATCCATGCCGATCTGGAGAAAACTTCCTGGGTGCTGATCAATTTCCTTACTAACGCCATCAAATATTCGTCGGAAGGGTCCGGCGTTGAGATCAGTGCATTCAGCAAAGATCATCGCGTGGAATTCATCGTTCAGGATCATGGCAGGGGCATCGATGAAAAATACCTGCCCCGCATCTTCGAGCGCTATTTTAAGGTTCCAGGCACCCATGACCGGGATGGCACTGGCCTCGGTCTTTCAATTTCCAAAGAATTTATCGAGGCTCAGGGAGGACAAATTTGGGCGGATAGTAGGATCGGAGAAGGCAGCAGGTTTGGATTTTCATTCCCGGAATAAAATTAATATAATGCCTGCTGGGAGCGGGACTCCCCGTGGGAGGGTTGTTTATTCGTATCAGTACATATGGTAATTATATTTAATGTTTGGTTAAATGATTGGCCCATTTATAATTGGAAACTGGTAAGCTGCAAAAACTTCGTTCAAGATTTTTGCACATATTTCCAAAAAGACCTACATTCATATTCTAATAGGATAAGGTTTAATGGTTATGGTATTTGATTAGAGCGTCCCCGCTTCGGCGGGGATTTTTTGTTTTACCGAGGGATTTCTTAGCC
This sequence comes from Puia sp., assembly GCA_035317125.1. GTDB lineage: Bacteria > Bacteroidota > Bacteroidia > Chitinophagales > Chitinophagaceae > Puia. Next base: position 3,702 of record DATHHO010000026.1, on the reverse strand, counting down.
CCAAAAAACCTATATTTACCAAAGAAAACATTCTCAGTTCTAATATTCTCAGGTTCTTCAACCCTTCAATACAACCCATTCCAGTCGCAGGAATGTTTCGACCCAGGCTCGCTGATTAGTATAATTGTTTTTGGATAATCTCCAAATGGGATGCCTGATGCAAAAAACGACCACTAGTCTGACAATTTTGACGGTAGAAGATAACCCAAGCGATCTTTTCCTGCTTGAGCGTATGCTGAGGTCCTCCGGCCTTGAAATAGGAAAATTATTTTCCGCTGACAGGGTAAAGACGGCCATTGAAATCCTTCAGTCCAGGGAAATTCACCTCGTTCTTCTGGACCTTACCCTTCCAGATAGTTTCGGTATCAATTCCTTTCTCATCCTCAAGCCCATCGTACAGAAAATTCCGGTGATCATCCTCACCGGGCTGTCCGATACCTGTCTTGCCGTGGAGGCCATCAAGGAGGGAGCACAGGATTATCTTGTCAAAGGCGAGTTCGATGACAACCTTCTTGCCAAATCGATACAATATAGTCTGGAACGCAAGCGCAATCTGGAAAAGCTGAGAGAAAGCAACGAACGGTTCAATACGGTGGTCAAGGCCACCAATGACGCCGTCTGGGACTGGGACCTGCTCACCAACGAGATATTTGTTGTCGGCGATACCTACAAGCAGTTGTTTGGGTACGATATCGTGAACTCCGTCAGCCCACAGGATCTCTGGGAGAGCCTCTTGCATCCCGATGATAAAAAAAGGGTCATGGGCAAGCTGCATGCCACTATCCGGGAGGCCACCAGGACCTCCTGGGAGGACGAATACCGCCTGAAGAAGCATAACGGGGAATATGCATATGTCCATGACCGCGGATATATCATCTATTCCGCCGACCGCCGGCCGATCCGCGTGATCGGGGCTATCCAGGACATCACAGCGAGGAAGAGGTCGGAAGAGATCATACGGGTATCGGAAGAGAAATACCGGCAGATCTTTTACAAGAACCCTTATCCAGCATGGATCTATGATATCGATACCCTGCATATCGTGGAGGCCAACGACGCGGCACTGGACAAGTACGGCTTTACCAAGAATGAATTCCTGCGGCTGACGATGAAGGATATTCACCTGAACGGCGGCGCCGGCGAATTCAGGGCGCTGATGAAAAACCAGTGGATAGTCCCGGCCTTCGATAAGAAACTCTGGCATCATACCAACAAACGGGGCGATATCATGATCGTGGAGATCACTTCGCATATAATCGATTATTTCGGGAAAATGTCGATGCAGGTCATCATCAACGATGTGACGGAAAGGGTCCGGCTCGAAAAAGAGCTGGCTAAGCAGCAGAAACTGAAGCAGCAGCAGATCACCGATGTCGTCCTGGGGGCCCAGGAAAAGGAGAGATATGAATTAGGACAGGAATTGCATGATAATATCAACCAGATCCTGGCCACGTCGAAACTATATCTGGATGTGGCTATCGAAGAGAACGAGCCAAGAATAGACCTGCTGTCGAAAAGCCGTACAAATATCTCCATGGCCATCGAAGAGATCAGGAAATTGTCCAAGGAGCTCATCACGCCCACGCTCAATGACCTCGGCCTGATGCAGTCGATCAAAGAGCTGATCCGCACCATCCTCGCGGTGAAAAAAATGAAGATCCGGCTGAATATCTCCAGGCTGGATGAAGATTCCCTGGTGCCCGAGAAAAAGATCACGATCTACCGGATCATCCAGGAGCAGCTCAATAATATTCTGAAACATGCCCAGGCATCTTCCGTCCTCATCGAGCTAAGCAATGTAAATGGTCATACTCATCTGCTGCTCGAGGATAATGGTAAAGGTTTCGATATGGCCGAACCGCGGAAAGGAGTGGGGATCTCCAGTATAATGAGCCGCGCGGAACTCTTCAATGGAAGGGTCGAAATAGCATCTGCCCCCGGTAAAGGCTGTCGCCTCGAAGTGGTCCTGAATTCAAAAGCATTGCCCAACTGATCGCACCCGGGCAATCTCACCATTCTCTCTACAGCAAAGGAATATTTCTCCCCTTGTGTTTTACACAGAACGGATACTGATTCGCCAGGGCGTTCAAACGCAGCAGCGTCTCCTCATCGGGAGGCGTATGTTCCGGTTCCTTCTCATTCTTAGAGCGGGGATGGCGGACGATCTTGGCAGTAGCAAACGGTACTAATGGCGTCAGCGACGAATTGGCTGAATTGGTGTGAATGATAACAGGTTTCATCAGATAGAGGCGTTTGAGGTGATAAAGCGTATCCCTTCATTCGTATGCAAGCTGTCGTCAGTAAGGAACGGGGTAATTTAGAGGATAGTCGATCCAGTTCAATGAAGTTAGGACAAAGAAGTAAATAAATGCGGTATTCTGCGATTTATTTTTTGCCACGTTGGTTTACGGAAACGGTTGCGTAAAAAAAACACAAATGATTTCCCAGTTTATAAAGTTCTCTGTACACTTGCCGAATGATGAACAGGGAAATTTACCTTATGGATCAGTGTATGCGATGGTTCGGCCCGGCCGATCCGGTAAGCCTGGCGGATATCAGGCAGGCCGGTTGCACCGGTGTGGTGACGGCCCTCCACCATATTCCTAATGGGGAGATCTGGTCCGCGGAGGAGATCGGTCAGCGAAAAAAAATGATCGCCGCCGCCGGATTGCATTGGAAAGTGGTGGAGAGCGTTCCCGTGCACGAGGATATCAGGACCTGGGGAGACGGAGCGCAGCAGTATATCGACAATTATGGACAGACCCTCCGGCATCTGGCCGCGGCCGGGATAACGGTCGTTACCTATAACTTCATGCCCGTGCTGGACTGGACAAGGACAGACCTGGCCTATACGGTAGCCGATGGCTCAAAGGCCCTCCGCTTCGAAAAAGCCGCTTTTATCGCCTTCGATCTCTTCCTCCTCAAAAGACCGGGTGCTGAAAAGGATTATGAGCCGGCAGCGGTTGCCCGCGCGGCGCGGCGGTGGGAGGCCATGAGCAAAGAAGAACAAGAACAGCTGCAGCGTAATATCCTCGCGGGTCTGCCAGGCAGCGAAGAGAGCTTTACGGTTGATCAGTTCAGGGGCATGCTGGAAAAATATGCGGGCATCGATGCCTCAAAGCTGAGGCAGCACCTCATCTGCTTCCTCGAAAAGATCATTCCCATTGCGGAAGAGGTTGGTGTGCACATGGTTATCCATCCTGACGATCCACCTTATCCGGTCCTGGGTCTTCCGCGTGTTGTAAGTACCGCCGCCGATCTCGGCCACCTGCTGAATGCCGTTCCTTCCCCGAATAATGGGTTATGTTTTTGCACCGGCTCTTTAGGGGTCCGCGCGGATAATGACCTGCCGGCAATGATCAGACAGTTCGGCGATCATATCCATTTCGTTCACCTCCGCAGCACGCGGCGCAACGAATGGGGCGATTTTTACGAGGACAATCACCTTGAAGGGGATGTCGATATGTATGCGGTGGTCCGGGAGTTACTCCACCTCATGCAGGAGAAGAAAAGAACGATCGCCATGCGGCCCGATCATGGACATCAGATGCTGGACGATCTTGGTAAAAAGACCAACCCAGGCTATTCCGCCATCGGCAGATTGCGTGGTCTGGCTGAATTGAGAGGATTGGAACACGGGATCAGCCGTTCTCTGTAGGACGGTGCTTTTCGAAATGGAAAACTTAGAATAATGCCCAAATT
>DATHHO010000025.1:0-59865 GCA_035317125.1 Puia sp. | reverse complement strand
TCCAGCTCGTTCTGCGGTACGTCCCAATAGTCCACGAAGCTGTAGTCCATGAAACAGGGCAGGAGGGTCGCCGGCGTCCCTGTAGGGCCGATGAGCGTGCCGGGGATCAGCACGTTGGCGTTAGCCCTTCCGCCGCCCTGTGAAGGAGGAGCGGTAACACCCCAGCGGCGTGCGTCATACCAGGCCACATTGCGCTGATAGAGACCCACGCGTCTTTCGCTGCGGAGTTGTTCGGTCGCCTGAGCCTGTGTGAGACCGGTGCCGGCGATATGCGGAAGGTATGCGCTGTCCGCATCCCTTACCTGATCGATCAGCTTGAGCCCGCCTTCGATATCGCTGCCGCTGCGGATATTTGCCTCGGCTGTCATGAGGGTATTTTCTTCCCAGGTTGGAGCGATGGGGACGGCGCCCAGATAGTTGTTGGTGGCATAGGTGCCGCCGTTCTCGATATAGGCGACCTGATACCGGGTGCCAAACTGGATACCCCGGCTGAGCAGGTTGACGATAGCGCCGCCCGGAGGATACAAGACGAAGTTCTTGGTGAAGCGGTGGTCGTTGGGCTGATAATCCTGCAGCAGTCTTTCGCTGATGAAGGAGAGCGCGACCCGCTGGTTGTGCATTTCGAAGGGATGATAGGTGCTGCCGACGGAAAGGTCGTTGAGGCCCTGGGGCGCCATGCCCCACATGAGGGTGAAGTCCCCTTTTACGAGGCCGGTAGCCGTCAGGGTCGTCAGGGTCGTCCAGTCCGCGGGTGTCATCGAGGCCACTTTATGGTTGACAAGGAAGTTACGGGCCTCGAAAGTATGGATCTGGCGGATCCACATGGCAGGTGGAATGACCTGTGTACTCAGATTGAAGGAAGGTACGATGGCCTGGAAGGCAGCGTTATAATCGGCGTTCTGCGTGATGGTAGCCAGCAGGGCGGCGGCCTTCTCGAAGTTACTGTTCGCGTTGGCGATGACTATATCGTGCGTTACATAAACATTGCTGGTCAATCCTTTTGCCGAGCTGTCGGAGCCATCGTTGATCAGCGCAGCCATATACATCGAGCCAAGCTTGGAGTAGCAATATCCTTTCCAGTAGTAAGCCCAGGCCTGGAGGAACTTCTTTTTGGTCGCCGCGTCCCCGGTGAGCACCAGGGCAGGATTATTCAGCGCACCCAGCAGACCGTTGGCCTGGGTATTCATGAAGTAGAAAACGTCCCATCCATATTGGATGGAATTACCGTCGCCAGCTACCCTGCTGTTGACCGAGCGCAGCATATTGAGCTGATCGAGGCCTGTGGGATTCGGAACTACGGTATTGTAGGGTGCGGGCAGCGTAATGTGATTTACGTTTGCGGGATAACGACCGCCCCAGTTGGAGTAGGGAGAAAAGTCCTCATCACCCATATTGCTCTCGATGGACCATTGTAGCTGAAAGAAATTGAGATTGCCGTCTCCGGGCTGATTGGCGATCCATTTTTCATAGATGCCTTCCGCATAGGCTTCGATCCCCCCTTCGGTAATGAGCGAAGGGCCGGGAGTAGGAGCATTCGGGTTCTTTATCTGGAGAATATCCTTCTTACAGGCTCCCAGCAGGAGAAGGGCAGCAGCCAGCAGATGTAAACTATATTTATTGATCTTCATATTATGGTAATTATAGTTATTAATTAAAACCCAACATTCAGGGTGAACTGATAAGACTTTAAGTTGGGGGTACCGAAGTAGTCAACCCCGGAGAAGGCGCCGGTCCTTGAGGTGGACAAGTCATTGCCCTGTACGTCATAAGCCCCGGTGTTCTCAGGATCCAGCCCGGTATATTTGGTCCAGGTCAGCAGGTTACGCCCCGAAGCCGTGACGGAAAGACTCCTGATCGCATGTGTCGCGGCGACCAGACGGCTGAGATCATAGGTGACGGAGACGTCCCGGAGACGGATATAGGAGCCGTTCTCCGTGAAGGGAGAAGTAGGCAGGCCGAGGTTGTAAAGACTCTGGTAGTAGTTGACAAAGGCGCCTGTTTTGCCGGCAATGGTCACCTTCTTGTCGAAGTCCGAAGAGCTGGCTCCGGCACCGCCAGAACCGCCGACCGGTTTGTACAGCCATTGTTTGGTCACGTTATACACACTGTTGCCATGAATCCAGTCGAACTGGAAGCTGATGGAAAGCTTTTTCCATAGTGTGATGTTGTTGATAAGGGAGGAGGTGAAGTCAGGGTAGGCATGGCCCATGACGGACAGGTCGTTCTTGGCGCTGAGCACCGTCATATTCGTGCGGGTATCCACCACATATCCCGTGCTGGCAACCGTATAATATTGCTGATTAGCCGCGGTAATATAAGGGGTCTTGCCATCCGGCATCAATTGCGTAACGCTGTGCAATGGGGTCTGTCCGTAGAAGAGGCCGATCTCCTTGCCTTGTTTGACGGCGAAGCCGGCGTTCACGATATCCTGTCCGTTCGAGATCTTTGTGGCAATATTTTTGGAATAACCCCAGCGGATGCCCAGGTTCCAGGTGATATTTGACGAATTGTAAACAGTAGCATCCAGGGTGAGGTCGATGCCATGGGATACGATCGTGCTCAGGTTGTCGAGGCGGCTGATATATCCGGTGGAAGGGGCTACGCTGGCGTTCTGGTAGATGTCCTGTGATTTCCGGTGCCAGTAAGACCCGCCAAAGGCTACTCTGTGCAACCAATCGCCTTGTAAGGGAGCCAGGGTAAAGTCCGTCCCTATTTCCAGCTCATAATTCTTCAGCAGCCGGAGGCTATCATTTGTAGCCAGTGTAGGATTTGCGATAGCGACCCCATTACCCAGGGTGACGGAGGTCAGTACGATCTGACGATCAAACGGGCGGGGCTGGACACCTGCCGCACCGTACGCGCCGCGGATTTTCCAGTCGGACAACCAATTTACATTTTTGATCAGCTCGGAAGGACGGAAATAGATCGTTCCCCGCGGGAAGGTGGCGGCAGCGTAAGCGGCCCCAAAGGCGCTGCCATAGTCGGAGCGTACGCCGACGGATACACCGAAGAGATTACCATAATCGATGGTCTGGTTGACCAGCAGGCCGAATGTGATCGAGCTCGAGTAGGTGTCGCCATTGTTCTTTGTGAGGGCCGACCCGATATAGACGGGAGGGTAGGCAGGCAGTCCGATGCCTTGTGCAAAGTATTGCCGCATGTCAAACTTCCGGTAGTCATAGGCAAACTGGGTCGAGGTCTTGATGGGAAGGTTGGAATGAAAGTCTTTTTCGAAGTCTGTCCTGAAGAAGGCAGAATACAACCCGTTCTGATTGAAATTCCTGGTGTAGGTATTCTGCAGGCCTCCTGTCCGGCTGGGGCCATAGAACTGACCGGCTTGCACAACGGCCGACTGATTCTTATAGTAGTCTGTTCCGTCGACCGTCCGGTAATCCAATCCGTACTTGATATCCAGTTCGACAAAACGGGGGAATTTGTAGTTGAAGTTGAAATTCTGGAAAATCTCGAGCGTCTTGTTGTTGCGTTCATGCCATTGGTTCTCGGCCAGCACGTCGAATTGACCAGCGGCAGCGCTGGTCTTGAACGGATAATGGCCCGTAGAGTCTTTCCAGGTGAAATCGATGAACGGATAGGCATTGAGCATATTGAAACGGCCGCCGCTCAGAAGGTTCTCATATCCGATGACTGCCTGGGTGACGGTGCGGAACGTAAATCCTTTTACAGGATGGATGCCCAGATTTATGGACAGGTTCGACCGCCGGAAATTGTTGCTCAGCACATCCTGCTGGTTCAGCTGGCTGGCCGTGAATGCGTAATCGGCAGCCTGTGTGCCGCCGCTGACCGAAACGGAGTTGGTAAAGGTCAGGGCCTGGCGAAAGCCCTGTTTCAAGTGATCATAGATCGGGATATTGAAGGTCTTGTTGTTCTCCAGATTGGGGTTGACAGAAGGATCCGGCACTGCGGGATCGGTCCAGATGCCCGTTGCGTCCCTGCTGATGACCTTGCCAGCGCCATTGAGGATATTGCCACTGGCATCGGTAACGTAGTGGTGGAGCTTCGACAGGACGTCGTGCTTGCCTTTCAGGATATTATCCACGCTGACCTTGGAGCTGAAACTGATGTTCAGTTTACTGTTCAGGGATCCTTTTTTTGTAAAGACCTGGATGACGCCGTTGGCTCCCTGAGCACCGTACAGCATACCACCGGCAGGCCCTTTCACCACTTCGACATGGTCAACGCTGGCCGGATCGACATTGGAAAGATTGTCCATTTCCACACCATCCACCATGATCAGCGGATTGGTGTTGTCAAGGCTGTTGATGCCCCGGAGGGTAATATTATAGGAAGAACCCGGAGTACCGCTGGACTGCTGTACACGGGCGCCGGCAATCTGGCCATCGAGCGCCTGCTGGACACTGGTCGTGGCGCTCTTGGCGAAGTCCTTGGCGGAGACGCTGGCAACTTCTATGGGAAGTTTTTTCCTGCTGGTGGCTACCCCGACGCCGGTGACGACTATGTCCGACAGGGCTTTTGCATCGGGACTGAGCGCGGCGCGCAGGTTATCTTTTGCCTCTGTCTCGAAAGGCTCATAACCCACATAGCTGATGACCAGCTTCGACTTGCTCTTCACCAGGATGCTGAAACCACCGTCGTCACGCGTGGTAGTGGCGTTCCGGGTACCTTTTTCGGTAACCGTCGCCCCGGCGACGGAGGCGCCTTTCTCATCGGTAACTTTTCCTGTTACCGTGATGGTCTGTGCCATGCCTTGTACAAAAAGCATAAAAGTGGCGACAGCCACAAGCAGTAGTCTTCTCATTTAAAATTAATTTTGGTGTGTAATCAGTGTGATATCAGAAAAGGAAGGTAATTTTTTTTAAGCTATTTACTGTTTAAACATCAACTAAGAATTTGCGGAGTGAACAAAAAATTAAATATTGTGATTATTATGCATAAACACACTGATTCTGTAGACATTACATTTATAAATAATAAAATACCGGATTGAATGAAAAAAATCTTTTTTACCGCATCTCTGCTTGGCCTCATGACCGTTGCGAATGCGCAGACCATTATTGAGAGAGACCCCGAGATCGAGACCATGGTGAAGGAAGTGAATGCGGATTCACTGCAGTCTTATATCCGAAGCATGGTTGCATTTGGAACACGGAGCACGATCAGCTCGACGACGGATGCAAAAAGAGGCATCGGAGCCGCGCGTAACTGGGTCTTGTCGAAATTCAATCAGTTTGCCGCAGCGTCGGGAGGCCGTCTGACGGCAATAGTAGATACAACCACTTATGCGCCCGATGGGCAACGGGTGGCAGCGCCGATCAATCTGGGGAATACGGTAGCAACGCTGAAGGGTACGGACCCGCACGATACCCGGGTGTTTATCATCAGCGGCCATCTGGACAGCCGGCGGATCAATATCATGGACGCCACCGGGGATGCGCCCGGCGCAAATGACGATGGGAGTGGAAGTGCCGCCGTGCTGGAATGCGCCAGGGTCATGAGCAAGCATTCCTTCCCGGCCACCATTATATTTGTCACCGTGAGCGGGGAAGAGCAGGGCCTGCTTGGCGCGGGGTTTATGGCAAAGAAAGCGAAGGCGCAGAACTGGAATATCGGAGCGGTGCTTAACAATGATATCGTGGGCAGCAACAACAGCAATCAGACTAATATTATCGATAATACCCAGGTAAGGGTTTTCAGCGAAGGACTTCCGTTTTACGAAATGGATAAGAAGGTAAAGCAGATCCGTCAGCTTGGCCTTGAGAACGATGGAAACGCCAGGGAGCTTTCCCGCTATGTGAAAGAGACCGGAGAGCGTTATGTGGACAATCTCCATGTGGTGCAGGTATACCGGCCCGACCGCTTCCTCCGCGGCGGAGATCATATCCCTTATGTGGAGAATGGGTTCACGGCCGTACGTATCACGGAGATGAATGAGAACTTCGAACATCAGCACCAGGATGTCCGTCTCGAAAAAGGCGTCCAGTATGGGGACCTTGTTGAATTCATGGATTTCGAATACCTGCGTAAAAATACGGCGCTCAATCTGGCGAACCTGGCCAATCTGGCCAAGGGCCCGGCCGTGCCTGAATCCGTGCGTATCGAGGTCCGCAGCCTGAGCAATCTGAGCCATCTGTCCTGGAAAGCCCCGGTGTCGGGCACTCCGAAAGGCTATTATGTTCTGGTGCGGGAGACGACCAGTCCCGTCTGGCAAAAGAAGATCTTTACTGCGGGGATGGAGATCAACCTGCCCTATTCAAAGGATAATTATTTTTACGGCGTCCAATCCGTGTCCGCGGGCGGCAATGAGAGCCTGCCGGTAGTTCCTATGCCGGATAATGGACGATAGGTTGAAACCTTTGGAAGATAAACTGTAACCTTTTCAGGAACATCTGCGTCCCAAGGTTCAGGGCTGGGCATTGCCCTGTCCCGGTAAACCAACGACTATGTTCCAAAACTATTTCAAGACGGCGCTCCGCAATCTCTGGAAGAACAAGGCTTTTTCCAGCATCAATATCATCGGGTTGTCCATTGGCCTGGCCACCTGCCTGCTTATTATCATTTATGTAATGGATGAGCTGGGTTATGACCGGTATAATAAAAAAGCGGACCGGATCTACCGCGTGGATGGAGAGATAAAATTCGGAGGCACTCATTTCATCCTGGCCGTGGCGCCCGCGCCTACGGGCCCGGCGATGATAAAGGATTATCCGGAAATAGAGCAGGAGACCCGTATGCGCAACCGGGGTGGATTCCGGGTCCGGAAGGGAGGACAGAATATCCAGGAAGATAAAGTGATCTACGCGGATTCTACGCTGCTGGATGTATTTACCCTGCCGCTGGCAGCCGGCGATCCCCGGACCGCGCTGACGGCCCCGAATACGGTGGTGATCACCGAAAAGATCGCCAGGAAGTACTTCAATACCACGAATGTGGTCGGGCGCAGCCTGCTGATGAATGATAAGGACAATTACAAGATCACAGGTGTACTCCGGGAGATCCCTTCCCAGTCTCATTTTAATTTTGATTTTTTTGTGTCCATGTCCGGATTGGAAGAGAGCCGGAACGACCAGTGGCTGAGCAATAATTTCAACACCTATATCGTATTGAGGGAAGGATCGGACCCAAAGAAACTGGAGGCGAAATTCGGCGGCATGATCAATAAATACATTGCCCCGCTGATAAAAGCCGCGGTCAACGCGAGCATGGAAGATTTTTTCAAATCGGGGAATTATGTCGGCTTCTCCCTGACCCCGCTTACCGCTATCCACCTGCACAGCAGTAAGACAGCGGAACTGGGTGCGAACGGAAGTATCCAGTATGTTTATATTTTTTCGGCCATCGCCGCCTTTATCCTGCTGATCGCCTGCGTGAATTTTATGAACCTTTCCACCGCCCGCTCTTCCAACCGCGCCAAAGAGGTGGGGGTAAGAAAGGTGCTGGGTTCGCTGAGACGGCATCTTATCGCCCAGTTTATCACGGAATCGACGCTGATCAGTTTTTTCTCCATGCTGCTGGCCCTGTTACTGGCCTGGGCCTTATTGCCCTATTTTAACCAGCTTGCGGCCAAGCAGATGAGTATCGGGCTTTTCTCCCGGCCCTGGCTGGCGCCCTCCTTGCTGGCCCTGGTCATCGTTGTCGGTTTGCTGGCAGGCAGCTATCCGGCATTTTTCCTGTCGGCGTTCCGGCCCATTGCGGTACTTAAGGGGAATGTTGCAGCCGGTTTCAAGACTGGCTGGCTGCGCAATACGCTTGTGGTATTTCAGTTCGGGATCTCTATTTTCCTTATCGTGGGTACGGTGATCATTTATAACCAGCTTACGTATATCCGGACAAAAAAACTTGGATTCGAAAGGGAGCATGTCCTGGTCGTGCAGAATTGCTGGTCCCTTGGCAATGGGGCAAAGGCCTTTAAGGAAGACCTGCTGAAATTGCCAGGGGTAGAAGGCGCCACAATGAGCGGCTTCCTGCCGACTTCAGACAGCCGGAACGACGATGCTTTTTTTCAGACCCCGGATCTTGATCCCAAAAAAGGCATTTCCATGCAGACCTGGTCGGTCGATGAACAATATATTCCCGTACTCGGGATGGAAATGGCTGCCGGGAGGAATTTCTCCGTACAGTTCCCTTCGGACTCGTCGGGGGTCGTGATCAATGAAGCTGCTGCCCGGCTGATGGGGATTAATGAGCCCGCCGACCAGAAACTTTATGAACTGGACGATGTGAAGACAAAAAAAGTAAGGATCTGGCATATCGTAGGCATCGTGAAGAATTTTAATTTCAACTCCCTTCGTGAAATGGTGTCGCCCATGGGCTTGTTCCTCCGGGAGGACAAGGGCAGTCTGTCCCTGCGGATCAGCAGTCATAATATCCCGCAACTGATGGGGCAGGTGGAAAACAAATGGCATGCGATGGCCCCGGGCCAGCCTTTCAGCTATTCCTTTATGGATGACGATTTCAACGGGATCTACCGGACGGAGCAACGCATGGGAAAGATCTCTCTTTCCTTCTCCCTTCTCGCCATCTGTATCGCCTGTCTGGGTTTGTTCGGGCTGGCCGCATACGCAGCCGAGCAGCGTACAAAAGAGATCGGTATCCGGAAAGTACTGGGCGCTACCGTGACCAATATCATTACTTTGCTCTCGGGGAATTTCCTGAAGCTGGTGCTGATCGCCGCCCTCATCACTTTCCCCTTTGCCTGGTGGGCCATGCATGTCTGGCTGCAGGATTTTGCTTACCGGGTCGATATCAGCTGGAAGGTCTTTGCCCTGGCAGCCGTGCTGGCTTCGGGGATAGCCTTGATTACGGTGAGTTTTCAGGCCGTCAAGGCCGCCTTGTCCAATCCGGTGAAAAGCTTACGTTCCGAATGAATGAACGGTTGCCGGCGGTGAGGGGACCGGGCCCGGGTGCGGGCAGGGTCTTTTTGCATTTCATATTCATTTTTTTTATGTACCGCCAATAGCCGTTGCCACCGGCCCTGAATACTTTCCGGTGCGCAAGCCAGACTACGGTGGAGACCATGATAAAAAACAACCTATATAATTTACCACAGCTCCATTTTGCTATCCAGCTTTTTTTTTCGAAAATGATCGACAGTCTTTGTTTCTGAAAGCGGATATGACGGGCCTCATCTATCAGGATATCCGTACAGATCTCTTTTAACAGCGCGCAGGACGTGGCATCTTTCAGCGACTGATAAAAGATCTGGGCTGTGCTCTCTACCACGAGGACAGTCAGGGTCCAGCTTTCCATGCTTGTATTCAAATGTCTGACCTTGCGGAACAGGGTATCGCCCAGATCCCTGGCGATCCTTTTCCGGCCGATCATATCGATGTACCTGCCCAGGTTGTTACCATGTTTCTGTTCTTCTTTTATAAACAGACGGACGGCTTCGACATAATCGGGATCGCCTGTTTCCCGGGCGTGCCTTGTCGCGGCGCGGATCAGATTGTGGCCATCCGAGGTCTCCGCGAGCTGCCAGGCCTGTAGGGAGGCAAGGATGGTCCCGGTCTCCTGTTCCGAGATTGATGGCTTCAGGTCCCAGTTTATTCTCTTTTTTGTGGCGTTGATCGTAAAATAAACGATCCATTTTTTGCTTGTGGGCATAGATATCGTGTTGAGGCCCGGGGGGCGGCCTGATGAAGAAAATGTTTTTTGACTGCGGGTATCGGCAGGGTAATGCCAGTGGTTACGCCCGCGGGTACGCCAGTGGGTACATGCTCAAAGTACTTTGAATTACAAAGTAAATGGAAAGTTTCGGATCGGCAAATTTTTTTTGAAAAAAACAGAATTAATGAATGCTTAAGTTTGTGAAAAATAAATCGGATGGTCATGAGAGAATCTTTCCGGAGTGCGCTGCTGGCCATAACCCTGGTCTTGTCTGGCGGCCTGTGTGTGGCCCAGAATAAAATAGTCGTCTTCCAATCCGATTTTGGCCTGAAAGACGGGGCGGTATCGGCCATGAAAGGCGTGGCGATGGGTGTTGATCCAGCCCTGAGATTATTCGATCTCACCCATGAGATACCCGCTTACAATATCTGGGAGGCAGCCTACCGTCTTCAGCAGACCGTTCCATACTGGCCCGCCGGCACCGTATTCGTATCCGTTGTGGACCCGGGAGTGGGAACGGAGAGGAGATCGGTGGTCCTTAAGACAGGCGCGGGACAATTCATCGTTACTCCGGACAACGGAACCCTGACCCTTATCGCGGAATCTTCCGGGATCGCGGAAATAAGGGAGATCGACGAAGCGGTGAACAGGAGAAAAGGCTCCGAACAATCCTATACTTTCCATGGGCGCGATGTTTATGCCTATACGGCTGCGCGTTTAGCCGCCGGCGTGATCTCTTTTGAACAGGTAGGTCCAAAGTTGGCGCCCCAGATCGTAACGATCCCTTATCAGAAAGCTTCGCTGGAAGGAAAAAAAATAAAAGGCACGATAGATATCCTGGATGTACAGTATGGGAATATCTGGACGAATATTTCCGGCGACCTGTTCAGGCAACTTGCGGTTGCCACAGGCGAAAAGCTGCATGTTATCTTGTATCATAGCGGCAAGCCAGTGTATCAGGGAGATATGCCTTATAGCTTAACATTCGGCGCTGTCCCTATCGGCAAGCCGCTGGCCTATCTGAACAGCTTACTGCAGTTGTCCTTTGCGCTTAACCAGGATGATTTTTCGAAGACCTGGAAAATAGGCAGCGGTAACGAATGGGGCGTAGAGGTCAGCAAAAAATAAACTGGACAGATGGGCATACTGTACGGATGCGTACACTGCCCGGGCGATGACTGTTCGGATGCGTACAACCATTGTATCGAAATCAAACTTTCGAGATGGGGCACTCTCTCGTAAAAAACTGTAAATCAATTCATTTCGTTGGGGTCTGCTTATTGGTATAAAGACCGGTATGGTGAAAGACCTTCTTTTCGATCTGATGGATAAAAAACTTTCCGGTGAAGCTTCCGATGAAGAATTGCTGGAATTGGGGGAGATCCTTTCCTGTCTGATACCCGAGAAGCTGATAAAGAAAGAGGAAATTGAATGCGCCTATCTGAGAATGATCCGGCGGATGAGAGAAAGGGGTGTCCTTTTTAGTAGCTGATTTTATTCTAACTTCAGGGGATGAATAAATTACTTGCCCCGATCCTCGCGCTGATCTTTCTTTTGCCCCTAACTTACTCCGCCACCGCCCAGGAACCTGCGCTGGATATCGATTCGATCACGGCCAGATCCACCGTACAACTGATCTCGAAACAATTCAGCTTCACGGAAGGCGCCTCTGTCGACAGGCGTGGAAATGTGTTCTTCACCGATCAGCCCAATAATAAGATATGGGAATATTCAACGGATGGCCAATTAACGCTTTTCCTCGACAGCGCCGGGCGTTCCAATGGCATGTACTTTGACCGCAAAGGGAACCTTGTGACCTGCGCCGATGAAAAAGGCCAGTTGTGGTCGATCTCACCGGGGAAGAAGATCACTGTACTCATGAGCGATTTTCAGGGGCATCAGCTGAACGGCCCCAACGATCTCTGGATAGATGGAAAAGGGGGGATCTATTTTACGGACCCCTATTATCAGCGCCCGTATTGGGTCAGGACGCATTCCGATCTTGACGGCGAAAAAGTATATTATCTTCCAAAAGGAAAGAAAGAGGCCCTGATCGTTGCCGATAGTCTTCTCAAACCAAACGGCATTGTGGGCACCCCCGATGGCCATTACTTATATGTTGCCGATATCCGGGATAAAAAAACCTACAGATACAGGATAAACAAGGATGGCGGGCTTGCCGACCGTCAGCTTTTTGTTGAAAAGGGGGCGGATGGGATCACGCTGGATGCGAGGGGAGATCTTTATCTGACGGGCGATGGTGTGACGGTATACGATCCATCTGGTAAAAAGATCGCCCATATCCCTGTCTCCGTCAAATCGACCTCCAATCTTTGTTTTGGCGGAAAGGACAAAAAAACCCTGTTCATCACGGCAGTAGAATCGATCTATATATTGCCTATGCGTGTCAGCGGCGTGGAATAGGGACTGCCAGGTCGCCCGGATGACTGCGCTGGATCTGGCCATCCGACCAGGTTAATAAATGATTATTTCCAGCGGAAGGGTGTAAGGGCTAAGGGAAATGCCTGATATTGCGTTCTCTAATATCATCCGGAATAATTATGGATACAAGACGGGATTTTATCAGGAAAGCCGCCCTTCTGGCCGGTGGCGGTGGTCTTTCGGGAGTGCTGCCCATGTCCATTCAGCGGGCGCTGGCCATCGACCCCCGGTCGGGCAGCACCTGGCTCGACGCTGAGCACATAGTGATCCTAATGCAGGAGAACCGTAGTTTCGATCATTGTTTTGGCGCCTTGCGGGGCGTCCGGGGATTTCGCGATCCAAGGGCCATCAGCTTGCCGGACAAGAACCCGGTATGGCTGCAGACCAATGAAGCAGGCGAGACCTACGCTCCGTTCCGGCTGGATATCAAAGGCACCAACGCCACCTGGATGGGATCACTCCCGCATTCCTGGACCAATCAGCTCGATGCCCGTAACGACGGCAGGTATGACAAATGGCTGCAATCGAAGCATTCCAGCCATAAGGATTATGCCGGCATGCCGCTGACGATGGGCTATTATGACCGCAGGGACCTTCCATTCTATTATGCGCTTGCAGACGCCTTTACGACCTGCGATCAGACTTTTTGTTCTACCCTGACCGGTACGACCCCAAACCGGCTTCATCTGTGGGCCGGCACCATCAGGGACGAGCAGAAAGCGGAGATCCGTCCGCGTGTACGCAATCAGGATACAGATTATTATGTTCCCGCGGCTTACCCTACTTTTCCCGAACGGCTGGAGGACCACGGGATCTCCTGGAAGATCTACCAGAACGAACTGAGCCTGGACACCGGATTGAAGGGAGAAGAAGATGCCTGGCTGGCGAATTTCGGAGATAACCCCATCGAATGGTTCTCTCAGTATAATGTGCGCTTTTCACATGCCTATATCCGTTACCTCCCCAAAAAGATCGCTCTTCTCGCCGAAGAGGTGGCGGCGCTTGAAAAGAGATCGGATGCTTTGCCGGCTGCCGGCAAGGAAGGCGAAGACCTCCGCAAGAAGTTGCAACAACAAAAAGAATTCCTGCAGATCCTGCGGCAGGAACAGGAAAAGTACACCCCGGAAAATTATGAGAAGCTGACCCAGCGCGAAAAGAACCTGCATGAAAAAGCTTTTATCACCAACAGGAACGACCCTGCATATCATGAACTGACGAACTACAGTTACCGGGACGGAGAGCAGGAACGACAGATGAACATCCCAAAAGGGGACGTGCTGCATCAGTTCAGGGAGGACGTAAAAAAAGGCGCCCTGCCCACGGTATCCTGGCTGGTGCCGCCGGAGGCCTTTTCCGATCATCCTTCTTCGGCCTGGTATGGGGCCTGGTATATATCCGAAGTAATGGATATCCTTACGGAGGATCCCGAAGTCTGGAAGAAAACGATCTTTATACTCTGTTACGATGAGAATGACGGTTATTTTGACCATGTTCCGCCATTCGTGTCGCCACATCCCGATAAGCCCGAAACGGGATTTGCCTCCAAAGGCATCGATACCGGTCTCGAACATATGAGCAGGGAACAGGACCTGCAAAGAGAAGAGGAGCCTGAAGCACGGGGAGGTCCTCTTGGACTGGGTTTCCGGGTGCCGCTCCTTATCGCTTCGCCCTGGTCACGCGGCGGATATATAAACTCACAGGTATTTGACCACACCTCCATCCTGCAGTTGCTGGAAGTATTCCTGAGCCAAAAATCCGGCAAAAAGATCGAGGAGACGAATATCAATAACTGGCGAAGGACAGTATGTGGCGACCTGAGCTCCGTTTTCAGGCCTTTCCAGGGGGAAAAGATCAACCTTCCTTTTCATCCGAGACTTGAATTCCTCGGAGAGGTCCATAATGCAAAGTTTAAGCAATTGCCTTCCGGGTATAAGCAGCTTACCCGGGAAGAGATCGGGCAGTTCCGTCAGGATCCTTTCTCGTCTCCGCTGATGCCTGTCCAGGAAAAAGGAGTGAGGCCCGCCTGTGCGTTGCCTTATGAACTGAAAGTGGAAGGTAGACTGAAAGATGATAAAAGATCTTTCGCCATAACCATGCGGGCTGGAAATGAATGGCATGGCAAGCGTTCGGCCGGAGCGCCGTTCACGGTATATTCCCATGGTGCGGTATTCTCTGTAAGAAATTATGCGGTAGCCGCCGGTGACCAGCTGACCGATCATTTTCCGCTGGATGAATCCGGGAACTATGATCTGAGGGTATATGGCCCCAATGGTTTTTTCCGGGCATTTACGGGTGGGAAGAAAGACCCGCCGGTACTTACGATGCTGGAATATGAAGAGGGTAAGGACCGGAAACCTACAGGTCGGGTTCAGGTGAAGCTGGTCAATGCCGACACTGGCCGTTCCTATACCATACATATAAAAGATAATGCTTATAAAGGACCGGGGCATGTAAAGGTCCTGGGGCCGGCAGGCTTGGCGGGGAATGCGTTCACCGTTGCCATCGACCCTGGTGTGGGTAAAGGATGGTATGATCTCAGCGTCCTTGTGGAAGGGGCGGGAAATTTTGCGCAACGCTATGCCGGCCGGGTGGAAACCGGGAGGGAAGGTATCAGCGATCCGGCAATGGCGTAAGGTTTCTGCGAATCCTGCATTATATTCGCTGATCGTAAAACTATTCTGTATGCGTAAAAGATCAGCGCTTCTACTATTGCTCGGCTGCTGTATTATGAGCCGTGTTTCCGCTCAGCATCAAACGCCCCCTCCAAGCCCACCAACCCCTCCAGTTGAAAAGCCAACTCCGGGCAGCAGGGTATTGAATATTGATTCATCCGTGACGACAAAGGCCGAAGTGACCATCAAGGGCCAGCGTATTCCTTATACGGCCACAGCGGGGACCTTGCCGGTCTGGGATGAGGAAGGCAAGCCTATCGCCGGTGTATTCTATACTTATTACGAACGATCGGATATAAAAGACCGGGCATCGCGCCCGCTGGTGATCTCCTTTAACGGAGGGCCAGGCACTCCTTCCGTCTGGATGGAGATCGGCTATACGGGGCCGCGTCGTCTGAATGTCGACGATGAAGGTTACCCGGTGCAGCCTTATGGCGTAAAGGAGAACCCCAACTCCATTCTCGATGTGGCGGATATCGTGTATGTCGATCCGGTGAACACCGGGTTTTCGAGGTCCGTGAGCCCGGCCATACCCGGCACTAAATTCTTCGGTGTGAACCAGGACATCAAATATCTGGCAGAATGGATCAGCACCTTTGTTACGCGCAAGAACCGCTGGGCCTCTCCCAAGTATCTTATCGGGGAAAGCTATGGCACTACCCGCGTATCCGGTCTGGCCCTGGAGCTGCAGAACGCACAATGGATGTACCTGAATGGCGTCGTGCTGGTGTCGCCGACCGATCTGGGGATCGATCGCAGCGAAATGGTCAGCGCCTGTCTCCGGCTGCCTTATTATGCGGCGACAGCCTGGTATCATAAAGCGATGGCTGCCGATCTGCAACAGAAAGACCTGGCCCAGGTGTTGCCCGAGGTGGAGGCGTTCACCGTCAACGAGCTTATGCCAGCGCTGACGAAGGGTGGGTTCCTGGAAGAGCCGAAGAAGAAGGAACTGGCGGTGAAAATGGCGCGCTACTGTGGTCTGTCCGAAAAGATGGTCCTTCAGTGCAACCTGCAGATACCGGCTGATTTTTTCTGGAAGGAACTGCTGCGTGACAAAGGGTTCACGGTAGGCAGGCTGGATTCCCGCTATAAAGGCATGGACAAACAGGATGCGGGAGAGGGCCCTGACTACAATGCCGAGCTGGTATCCTGGCTGCATTCCTTTACACCGGCCATAAATATTTATCTGCGGGAAGACCTGCATTATAAGACCGATCTGAAGTATAATATGTTTGGTACCGTATTCCCCTGGGATAACCGCAATGATAAAACGGGAGAGAACCTCCGGCAGGCCATGGCCCAGAACCCCTACCTGCATCTGCTGATCCAGTCCGGTTATTATGACGGCGCCTGTAATTATTTCAATGCCGAATACGATATGTGGCAACTGGACCCCAGCGGAAAACTGAAAGACCGGCTGAACTGGGAGGGCTACCGGAGCGGACATATGCTCTATCTCCGGAAGGATGACCTCTCCAGTTCCAACGAACATCTCCGGGAGTTTATCCGCAAATCAATGCCCAAGCCAGGGGAGCCTGCAAAATACTAGCTTATGAAAAGGCTGTTTGTTCTGTTGTGGTCCATGATGATCTCCGCTGTGATGTGCGCACAGAAGGCGCAGCCTGCTGTCTCCGGTGCAGGAGAGCGTTCACCGGCTGGGTTGCGCGTGGGCGGTCGTCCGGTCAGCACAGCTGAGCTACGACGCTGCGAAGCGGAGGCCAGCCATGTCAGCATCATCAGGGACCGGTGGGGCATCCCGCATATCTATGGCAAGACAGACGCCGACGCTGTATTCGGATTATTATATGCCGAATGCGAAGGCGATTTCAGCCGGGTGGAAAAGAATTTTCTGGAAATGCTGGGAAGGCAGGCGGAAGCTTATGGAGAAGCCTGGCTGTATACGGATGTGATGATGCGGTTGATCTACGACAGTGCCGCCGCAGTAGCCGATTACCGGAAAAGCCCTCCCTGGATGCATAAGCTCCTCGATGCTTTTGCAGATGGGATCAATTATTATCTCTATAAACATCCGGCTGTCCGGCCGCTGGTGCTGCAGCGCTTCGAGCCCTGGTACGCTCTTATGTTCACGGATGGCAGTGTCTCCGCTACCAGCACGGGCGGGATCAGGCCCGAAGAAATAAAAGATTTCTATAGCAAGGACCATCCGGTCGCCGCGGTGATGCAGGGGCATGCGCCTGAGCCGGGATTGATATCGTCATTGGACGCGCCGGTGACCGCAGAGGTAGCGGCGATTGCCGGATCGCCGGTCTCCGGCGACGCGCCGGAGACCGGTTCCAATGGATTTGCCATAGCCGCCACGCGCACTGCGTCCGGAAGTCCTATGCTGTATATCAACCCGCATGTCCCGTTCTATTTTCGCATGGAGGCGCAGATCGTCAGTGAGGAAGGCCTGAATGCATACGGCGCGGTCACCTGGGGCCAATTTTTTATTTACCAGGGCTTCAATGCGCATTGCGGCTGGATGCATACCTCCAGCTATGCCGATGTAGCGGACCTTTATGAAGAAAAAGTCTCGGAGAAAGAAGGAGGCTGGGTTTATGAATATGAAGGGCAGCGGAAGCCAGTCCGCAGCAGATCTTACAACATCCTGTATAAAAAAGGAGATGAACTCCATTCCTTCTCCCTTACCGGATATTTCACCCATCACGGACCGGTAATGAGCGAGCGGAATGGGAAATGGTTGAGTCTCCGGGAAAACAACCGTTCGCTGGACGCGCTGTTGGAGGCCTGGCTGATCACAAAGGCAAATACATTCGCCGCATATAAGAAAGCCATGGAGATCCGTGCCAATACGACCAATAATACGGTGTATGCCGACGATCAGGGGAATATAGCTTACTGGCATGGAAATTTTATGCCGAGGCGCGACTCCTCGTACAACTGGGCCCTTCCGGTGGATGGGTCGGTGGCAGCCACGGAATGGAAGGGCCTGCATGGCGTGGATGAAACCGTGCATGTTTATAATCCGGCGGGGGGATGGATCCAGAATTGTAATTCGACGCCATTCAGCGTATCGGGAAGCAATAGTCCCGACCGAAAAAATTTTCCAGCCTATATGGCCCCCGACGGACAGAATTTCCGCTCGCTCAACGCCATCCGGCTGCTGAGCCAATCCGGTCATCTCACACTGGACAGTCTGATCATGATAGGCTATGACCATTATCTTACCGCGTTCGACGTCCTGCTGCCTTCTTTGCTGGGCGCCTATCATGCCTCGCCCGATTCCGTCCAATCTTTCTTACGCGAACCGGTCGCCCTGCTGGGGCAATGGGACAAAAGATGCGGTGTTCATTCCATCGCCACAACCCTGGCCGTCGAATGGGCGACCCGCATGACCCGATATGCGCCCCGGCCGGCGACACCAGAAGAAGCCACGAATGCGCTTGCAGGCATTGGCGGAGAGATCGCGGCTTCAACAGCGGCACAGAAAATGGAAGAGCTGTCGGCAGTCATCGCCGATCTTCAGCGAAGGTTTGGCAGCTGGAAAACAGAGTGGGGGGAAATATGCCGGTATCAGCGGCTGACGGGCAAGATCGCCGAGACCTATGACGATCATCAGGCAAGTCTTCCTGCCGGGCTGGTATCTTCGGCCTTTGGGGCCCTTCCCTCCTTTCAGAGCCGGGTCATGGATGGGACCAGCAAGCGATATGGCTTTTCCGGTAACAGTTTCATTGCCGCCGTGCAATTTGGAAAAAGGTTGAAAGCGAGGACCATCGTAACGGGTGGAGAAAGCAGCGACCCTGCTTCAAAACATTTTTCAGACCAGGCGCCGGGATATCTCAACGGCGTGTTCAAGGATGTGTTGTTCTATAAAGCCGATGTGCTGGCCAATACGGAGAAAAAATATCATCCGGGAGAAGAATAAAAACAAAATTTGAAAAATTTATCACGAAGAGAATTCCTCAGCCGCTCGGGCATGCTGGCAGGCGGCGCTTATCCGGCCATTATGGCCATGGGACTGCTGCGCGAAGCGCCGAACCATTCTTTTGCCCTTCCCGGAGAGGGGAACGGGAAACAGGTCCTTATCCTTGGGGCGGGGCTGGCAGGAATGGCCGCCGCATATGAACTGGGAAAACTTGGCTATCGTTGTACTATCCTGGAAGCCAGGGACCGGTCTGGGGGAAGGTGCTGGAGTGTCAGGAAAGGCTCGACGAATACCGAGACGGGCCAGGGACTGCAAACGGCCAGTCTGGACCCAGGCCAGTATTTTAACGCCGGTCCCTCCCGGATCCCGCATCACCACGCTCTTACCCTTCATTATTGCCGGGAGCTGAATGTGCCCATCCAGGTGTATAATAATGTCAATGAAGCGGCCTATTACTTCAGCGAAGGGAAGGGGCCCTTATCCAACAAGAAGATCCGCGCGGGAGCGATCCATAACGATGTAAGGGGCTGGCTCAGCGAACTCCTCGCCAAGGCCATGGATGGAGGGAAGATCGATGCACCCATGACCAGGGAAGACGCGGAGATTGTCCTCGAATATTTACGGGCAGAGGGCGGTCTCGATATCGATAAGCTTTATAAAGCTTCCGCCCGGCGGGGTTATATGGACCCACCCGGAGCGGGTGAAAAGACAGGCCGGATCGCCGACCCGTACCAATTGGCGGATATCGTCGGCTCGGGGCTGATGTCGCCCGATTTTTATAATGTCGCCGAATATACCTATGAACTGCAGATGAGCCTGTTTCAGGCTGTGGGAGGGATGGACCGAATCGCCGAGGCTTTTGAAAAGAAGCTACCCGGCCAGATCCGTCTTGGCGCAGAAGTGACCTCCATCCACAATCTGGAGGAAGGCGTAAAAGTGGTGTTCAGGGAAAAAGGCGCCGGGCAGAGCCTGCAGGCAGATCTCTGTATCTGCACCATCCCGTTACCTGTGCTCAGCAATATCGACCATAATTTTTCCTCCGACGCCAGCAGAGCCATCGATACGATCGCCTATATGTCCACGGGGAAGATCGGCCTCCAGTTCAAGCGTCGTTTCTGGGAGGAAGATGAAGCTATCTATGGCGGCATCACCCATACCAATAATCAGCTCACACAGCTTTTTTACCCTTCATATGATTATTTGAGCGGTAAAGGAATATTGATAGGATATTATAACTTTAATGAGAAGGCAAAGGCCACCGGAGAACTGGGGTATCGGCAGCGAGAGCAATTAGCGTTGGAAAAAGGAAGTCTGATCCATCCGCAGTACAAGGAGGAATTCGAGAATTCCTTTTCCGTGAGCTGGCACAAAACAAAGTACAGCATGGGTGGATGGGCCATTTATTCGGCACAGGAAAGACAGGAGCTGTACAAGGCTTTATTGAAGCCCGATAAGCAGGTCTATTTCGCCGGAGAGCACCTTACCTATCTGAATGCCTGGATGGCGGGGGCGTTGGAATCGGCGCGGAGCGTCGTGGCATCGGTGCATTCCAGGGTTACGGGGCAAACCATAAAATATCCATCGGCCGGATGACCGGACTGTTCCGGATGACCTGGCCGTATATATTGATTTTCTAACCGCCAAAACAGTTGTTTATGTCCAATCCAATCAGCCGCCGAAACCTGCTCAGAAGAGGAGCTCTTTTAGCAGGAGGCCTGCCTTTTGCCGCCAGTTTGCTGAGTCCGGCGCAGGCAAGTCCATCCAGCAGGATCATTACTCCGGACTCTTTCAACGCCGGAGAAATAATGACCGATGCCATCACCGAAAGAAATATCGCCCTCAATGCCCCAGTCGAATTAAAGGCCCGGCTTTTTGCCAATGAAAATCCATTCGGGCCTTCGGACAAGGCGAAAAAAGCCATCCTGGATATTTTGCCGACCAGCTATCAGTACCCTATGCGGCAAATGGGTGATCTGTCAAAAAAGATCGCTGATTTTGAAGGACTCACCCCAGACAATATCCTGATGGCTGCCGGCTCATCGGCCCTCCTGCAGGCCGCGGCCATTTGTTTCAGCAAGCCCGGCGGCAATATCGTCACCGGCGATCCTTCTTATGATGATCTTCCGGGCAGGGCTGCCGTATTCAATGAGAAATGGATAAAAGTGCCCCTGACGGCGGACTTTAAACTCGATCTCGACGCTATGGAGAAAAGTATCGACGGGAATACCGGGTTGGTCTATATCTGTAATCCCAATAATCCAACGGCTACCGTCCTGGACGCAGACAAGCTGAAAGCCTTCTGCGAAAGGGTATCAAAGCGTGTAACTGTGTTTATCGACGAGGCGTATATCGATTATCTCGACGATCCTGCTGCCATGACCATGATGAGTGGGGTAAAGGCAGGGCAAAACGTTATTGTGGCCAGGACCTTTTCAAAATTGTATGGATTTGCCGGTCTTCGGGTGGGCTATATTGCCGGACAGCCGGATATGATCAAAAAGTTATCCGGATATACGGAAGGCCCCTGGTCGCTGTCCGCTACTTCCATACAGGCCGCCCTCGCCAGTTACCAGGACAAGGAATATATGCAGGAAGCCCTGAAGAAAACCATCGCCTCCAAAAATTATCTGTATGAGGTCCTGAAAAAAGAGGGATATGCCTATATTCCTTCCAGCGCAAATTTTGTCATGTTCCCCATCAAAATGGATGGCCGTCACTTTACCGATGAGATGATGAAACGCGGAGTCGGGGTGAGATTCTGGAAATTCAATAATAAGGATTGGTGTAGGATCAGCATTGGAAGGATGGATGAAATGCAAGCCTTTGCCGCGGCCTTTAAAGAACTGAGCTAGGCATAAAACTACTGCACATGAAGAGAATCCCGACTGCAATTTTGCTGGGCGTATTGCTATGCGTTTCAGCCCTGGTTTCCAGGGCGCAGGATAAGGATACCTCCGGCGCACGCGGACTGACCCTTCCGGAATATGAGAAATCAAAGGGCTTTACGGTAACCGATCTGGATAAGGACAGCTATGTTAAATTCGAGAACACGTATATCCTGGACCGGAATGATTTCGGGAAACCCTATTTTATTACGGGGGACGACGGGCTTAAGAAAAGGATCGATCTGTATAAACTGATCCTCAAGGAAGGACGGATCGACCTGGGCACCGTCATTTTTTACACCACGGAAAAGGGGAAGCGTTATTCAGCCTGTCTGCCCGGGTTCAGGGCCGACGCCAAAGTATGGGGGAAATATTTTGAGGACATCCATGCCATCGACAGGGAAGAAAAGAATTTTGTGCTGAAGCTCTCCTACGTATTGTCGAAGGAGCTTGGCTTTCAACTCTACCGCGCTTCGGCGGCAGCGCAGGGGAAGGACCCGGGCAAGGAGAGGGAATCCGGCACGTATGGGAATGAGATCTGTTTTCCCGGGAACGTGCTGGTGACCCTTGCAGGCGGAGATAAAAAGATTGTGAGCGAGATAAGGCCCGGCGATGAGATCATCACCGTCGATCCGGCAACGCATGCTACCACAACGGTGAGCGTAAAGGAGCTGACGGTGCACGAGGCCCGGAATTATGCGATCACGGAACTTTTCCTGGTACATGCGGCTGAAAAGATCATGGCAGCAGGCCGGGAGGTCAGGCTTATTTCCAAAACCTTACGCGCCACGCCCAATCATCCGATGGTGACTGCCGGTGGAAATAAAAAGATCGGTGAGATCGGGGAAGGCGAGACCGTAAACTGCCTTGACGAAAATACTGGGAACTGTCTTGACTATACGGTCTGGCAAAAGCGTGAAGCCGCCGGCGGGATACAAAAGGTCTACAATATCGTCGCAAACGGAGGCAGTACCTTTATCATGAACGATGTGATGGTCCTGCAAAAACCGCTGAAGAATTAGATAAAATTCAATCTTTCACGCTGGAGGGACGCCGGTAATCCGATATTTTTGCAGTATGCAAAAGCCGGTATTAGTCATTAAATTAGGCACAGCGGTCATTACGGACGATCAGGGGGTCATTGTACAGGCAATTATCAAAAAGGTGGCGGCGGAGATCTCCAGGCTCTCCGGGAAATACAGGATCATCCTCGTGTCGAGCGGGGCCGTGGGCAGCGGAAAGGCATTTATCAAAAATTATAAAGGCACGCTGATCGAGCGGAAAGTGGCGGCAGCCGTCGGTAATCCTATACTCATACGATATTATGAAAAATGGTTCTCCGCTTATGGGATACCGGTAGCACAGGCTTTGTGCGAACGGCATCACTTCTCCAGCCGCAGCCGCTTCCTCCAGCTGAAGGAAACCTTTACGGAATTCTGGGAGAACGGTATCCTGCCGGTAATGAACGAGAACGATCTGGTCAGCAATGTAGAGCTGAAATTCTCCGATAACGATGAGCTTGCGACGTTAACGGCCATCGGCTTCGATGCCGAGACGCTTGTGATCTGCACATCGGCCGGCGGGTTCATGGACCCTGAAATGAAGATCATACCCGTGGTGGAAAAGGTAGATAGCCGGATACTGGGGTTTGTGCGGACGGAAAAGACCCGGCTTGGCCTGGGCGGGATGGTCTCGAAGCTTACTTTTACCCGTCTTGCGAATTCCCTTGGAATAAAAGTGATCATCTGCGGTCTTGAAGGAAAGGAGCCGTTGTCCAGTGCCCTGGCGGGCGCTGGTGGGACGTTGTTCATACCCCAGGAGTCCAATCTCAAGGCCAGGCAAAAATGGCTGGCCAGCGGGTCTATCACCTTTGGAAGCATATTTGTGGACAAAGGAGCCGCGAAAGCGCTCCGGCAGCGCAGAAGCCTGCTTACGGTTGGCATTCATAGCGTGCAGGGGAAATTTGCCGCGGGAGAGGTGGTGCAGCTGACGGATGAGGAGGAGAATATCATCGGTGTGGCGAAAGTAAAGCTGGGCGCTGCGGAAGTGACAGCCGGGCTTTCCCGCAGGAATGTGGTGGCCGCGCATGCGGATGATATCGTACTATTTTAGAGACATGATTTAAACGAGAAGAATGGAACCGATCGAACCTTTGATCATAAAGACCTGGAAGGCGGCGGCAAGCCTTCGCAATGCCAGCAATGGGCAGATAAAGGCAATGCTGACCATGATGGCCGCTCTGCTGGAACAGAACAGCAAGGCCGTGCTGCGGGCCAATGCAAAGGACCTTGCGAAGCAAGATCCCAAAAATCCCCGGAACGACCGGCTGATGCTCGATGCGCAACGGATAAGCGCGATCGCGCGGGGCATCCGTAATGTGAGCCGTCTGCCCGATCCTTCAGGAAAGGTCCTGAGCAAGAAAAAGCTGCGCAATGGTCTCCGGATCGAAAAGATCACCGTTCCGCTCGGAGTGGTGGGGGCCGTTTACGAGTCGCGGCCCAATGTCACTTTCGATATTGCCGCGCTCTGTCTGCGCAGCCGAAATGCGGCGGTGCTCAAGGGCAGCTCCGAGGCGGATGAAACGAACAAGGCAGCCGTCCGGCTCATCAAAAAGGCGTTAAAGGCGAATGATATCCATCCCGACTGTGTTACGCTGTTGCCGTCCGGCCGGGAAACGGTGGCGGAACTGTTCACAGCCACGCGCTGGGTGGACGTGCTGATCCCCCGGGGGTCGGATTCGCTGATCCGGTATGTGCGAAAAAATAGTCTGGTGCCGGTGATCGAGACAGGCGCCGGGGTCTGTCATCTCTATGTGGAGAAGGAGGCCGATGTCGATATGGCGGTGAAGATTGCCGTGAACGCTAAGGTCTCACGCCCTTCCGTCTGCAATGCAATAGACACGGTGCTGGTCGATGCGGCCATTGCTCCTGCGTTTCTGAAAAAACTGCAGGTCCCTTTCTCCGGACACGGGGTAGAGATCTTTGCCGATGCGGGCGCGAGGCGTTTGCTTAAAGATTATCCCTTACTGCGAAAGGCTGCTCCGGAGGATTTTGCGAGAGAGTTCCTCAGCCTGAAATGCGCGGTTAAGCTGGTGAAAAATATGGATGAGGCCCTCCTGCATATCCAGGAATATTCCACGAAACATTCCGAGGCTATCGTATCGGGGAACAGACACCAGTGCGAGCGCTTTCTCGGGGCGGTAGATGCGGCTACGGTATATACCAATGCCTCCACACGGTTTACGGACGGCGAGGCATTGGGGCTGGGAGCGGAAATAGGGATATCGACCCAGAAACTGCATGCCCGCGGACCTTTTGCACTGGAAAAGCTGGTCACGGAAAAATGGCTGATCAGGGGGAATGGGCAGGTCCGGTGAAGGGCTGGCCCCCGCTGGTTCACTGAACGCTCCAGGCACCGCAGACCGGGGCAAAAAAGTATGCCGTAAAATTAATAATTGTCAAAAAAACGCTTAAATTCGAGGTTATAACCAACGATTTTAACGCATATGAAAAGACCACTGTCCTCACTGCTCCTGCTGGCAATCTGCCTGCTCCCTTCCACTGCAACACTATTTGCCCAAACGACCATGAACATGGCAATACGCGATGATTCCGGTCCAGCGATCAGCCGGAATATCTATGGTCATTTTTCCGAACATCTGGGAAGATGCATCTATGACGGGTTCTGGACAGGAAGTAAAATAAGGATGGACGTGGTAGACGCGTTAAAAAAAATAAAGATACCCATATTGCGCTGGCCGGGAGGATGCTTTGCCGATCAGTACCATTGGAGAGATGCTATCGGACCACGGGGCCAGCGGAAAAAAACGGTAAACACTACCTGGGGCATGGTCACCGAGGATAACAGCTTCGGCACGCATGAATTCCTCGAGCTGTGCAGTTTGCTTGGATGCCAGCCTTATATAGCCGGTAATGTCGGTACGGGCACTCCGGAAGAAATGTCTAACTGGCTGGAGTACCTGAATTTCAATGGGAGCAGCACGCTTGCCGATCTGCGCAGGCAGAATGGACGCGAGCAACCCTGGAATGTGAGTTTCTGGGGTGTGGGTAACGAGAGCTGGGGCTGCGGCGGGAACATGACGCCGGAATTCTATGCGGGTCAGTATAAGCGATATTCGGAGTTCTGTAAGAATTATCCAGGCGCGCCGTTAAAGCTGATAGCCAGTGGCGCCAACAGCGAGGATTATAACTGGACCGACGTGCTCATGAAGAATATCAGCCTGCGTAATACCTGGGGCATCTCGATGCATTACTATACCGTCGTGAATAACTGGCAGCATAAAGGTTCTGCGACGCAGTTCGGGGAGGACGAGTATTTCAAAGGTCTGGCCGGTTGTCTGAAGATCGAGGAGCTGATCAATAAGCATTCCGCCATCATGGACAAATACGATCCGGCAAAGAAAGTGGCGCTGGTAGTGGATGAATGGGGTATATGGACGGATGCCGAGCCCGGGACGAACCCTGCCTTCCTGTATCAGCAGAACAGCCTGCGTGACGCATTGATCGCCGCCTCCACCCTCAACATCTTCAATAATCACAGTGACCGGATCAAAATGGCCAACCTGGCCCAGACGGTCAATGTGCTGCAGGCCCTGATCCTGACGGATAAGGATAAGATGCTGCTCACGCCGACCTATCATGTCTTCGATCTTTATAAAGTGCATCAGGACGCTACCCTGTTGCGGATCCAGTTCTTTTCGCCCGATTACAGTTATGGCAATTCGAAACTGCCGGCCGTCAATGCGTCCGCTTCGCGGGACGCAGCGGGCGCCATACACATCTCCCTGGTGAATATCGATCCTTTGAAGAAGATCACCGTGCGGGCAGATCTGCAGGGTATGAACTGGAAGAGTATAGAAGGGCAGGTCCTTACCTCTCCGAAGTTTACCGATATCAATACATTCGATCAACCGGGAAAGGTGAAGCCTGCTTCGTTTTCCGGCGCCAGGCGACAGGGTGATGAGCTCGTAGTGGAATTGCCTGCACAGTCGGTGGTGGTCCTTGAATTAAAATGATACATACATGACGGAGCTGCCTTCTGCTTAAGGATCGGGTGGAGCCGATCATGAAGGATGGTCCCAGCTGAAGGCATCGGCAGCGTGTTGTGCGGAGTGCGTCTCCTGGATGAATTTTTTCCGGTAGTTCAGGGGGCTAAGCTGTGTTTTCGAGCGGAACATTTTATAGAAATGTGAAATATCCCCGAAGCCGCTGTCGAAGCAGATCGCAGATACCGGCTTGTCCGTCTGGATAAGCTGCTGTGTGGCATGGTTCAACCGGTATTCGATGACCGTCTCCATGAAGGTCTTGCGCGTTATTTTTTTGAAATACCGGCAGAAGGCATTTGGCGTCATACCGGCGATGGCGGCCGCCCGGTCAAGGGAAATATCCCCTCTGAAATTTTCAACGAGATAGGCGAACACGGGATGCGCTCTTTCCCTGTCCGTCTGGGATAGTTCGGCCGTTATCCGCCGGGAGTCCAGCAAGACCGAATCTTTGGCCAGGGCAAGTTCGTGCAGGATCTCCAGCAGCTTGATCAGCTTCCTGAAATCTTTTATTTCGCCGGCCAGCGCCAGCATGCTGTCCAGAAGGTATTCCTGGGTCTTCTGGCTGAACTGTATTCCACACCCGCTCCTTTCCAGCAGATTGGCAATGGGCGCCAGCCCGGCCCTTGAAAAGAACCCTGCCCCTAAAAAATCGGGAGCGAACTGGATGACGATGGTACTTCCTTTTGTATTCTCCCCTTCCAGCTTCCAGCAATGGGGGAGGTGGGATCCCACGAGCACAAGGTCGCCCGACCTGAAGTCCGCCATATGGCTGCCGACATAGCGTTTGCCACTGCCTTGGAGGATCAGGGTCAGTTCATACTCGGGATGAAAATGATAGGGGGCGGTAAAGGCGATCTCCCCAAAGACCCTGAGCAGGAAAGAATTCCCAGCCGAATGTTGCAAAACTTCGTACGCGGCTTTAAGCATTGCTTTTTTTACTATAAAAATACTTTTTTTCTGCCACTTGGTTAAAATACCCCAGTAATTAGCTAATTCTGCCATTTTTTTTTGACGGTTCTGTTGCGTACTTCGTACGTAATAAAAAAGACAGCATGTTCGTGGAGGCAAAAAGTTTACCGGCACTGGAAGAATTGCGGGAAATTTCCGGCGCACAGCGTGGCGAATTCAAGGAGAATGGCCATTTTCTGACGCGTAATCTGGTAAGCGCGGACGAGATGGGCCTTTACCGCCCGTTGATCCTGGAGGCTGTCAAAATGTACAGGACGGAGAAGCGCAGGATCGCGGACAGGGACACTTATGGCAAGGCTTTTTTGCAGGTGATGAATCTATGGACCCGGGATGAGGGGGTAAGGCAATTCGTGCTTGCGAAACGGTTTGCGCGGATAGCTGCCGATCTTCTGGGAGTCAGCAATGTCAGGATCTATCATGACCAGGCGCTGTTCAAAGAGCCGGGCGGAGGTCCTACGCCCTGGCATCAGGATCAGTTCTACTGGCCGCTGGATACCCATAATACCATCACGATGTGGATGCCGCTGGTGGATATCAGCCTTGACATGGGAATGCTCACTTTTGCCTCCGGATCGCATCATAACGGGATCATTTTCGATCACAGCATTTCGGATGAGTCGGACAATCAGTTATCAAAATATATTAAGAAAAACCGGTTTCCTGTCACCAGACCTGCAGGTATGCGGGCTGGTGACGCCAGTTGGCATTATGGCACAACGGTGCATAATGCTCCCGCCAATGAATCGGACCGGATGCGCGAGGTGATGACAATTATTTATATGGCAGATGGCGCCCGTGTTGCCGAGCCCAGAAATAAATGGCAGGTGGATGACTGGAAGACCTGGCTGATGGGCTTGCCACCGGGCAGGCTGGCCGCTTCGGCATTGAATCCATTGGTGTTATGAGTTTGGGATGCTTTTGGGTGGTATATTTGAGTCACACATTTTATGCAATATCACCGACTTGGTCATTCTTCACTGCTGGTAAGCTCCATCGGCTTCGGGTGCATGTCCCTTGGTGACAGGGAGCCGGACAATGAAAAACTGTTACACAGCGCCCTTGATCTGGGCATCAATTTCTTCGATACCGCCGATCTTTATGCGAAGGGGCTCAACGAAGAGGCCGTCGGCAAAATACTCAAAGATAAAAGGGAGAAGGTGGTGCTTGCCACCAAGGTGGGGAACCAATTGCACAGCGATGGCAGTGGATGGGAATGGAATGCCCATCCAGACTACATCATACGGTCAGTGGAAGGAAGCCTGACCCGTCTGAAGACCGACCGGATCGATCTTTATCAGTTACATGGCGGCACGATGGAAGATCCTATCGACGAGACGATAGGGGCCTTCGAATTGTTGCAGCAGCAGGGGAAGATACGCTACTATGGAATTTCCTCCATCCGCCCGGAGGTAATAAGAGAATATGTCCGCCGGTCGCGCATCACCAGTGTGATGATGCAATACAGCCTGCTGGACCGAAGGCCGGAAGAAAGCTGTCTGGACCTGCTCGGAAAGAGCGGGATCGGCGTATTGGCAAGGGGAGGCCTGGCAAAAGGACTGTTGGTGGGCAAATCACCTGCTGCATACCTCGATCATCCTGTCCAGCAGGTGGCGCGGGCGGCATCGGTGGTCCGTTCTCTTTCCGGTAGTCGCCGGAGCCCTTCACAGACCGCCATCGGATATATATCGGCGCATCCTTCCATAACCTGTGCCGTTACCGGCTTCCGCACAACAGAGCAACTGGAGGCGATCATGCTGCCCAAGGATCCGCCGGCGCTTACCGATGCCGAAATAAAAATCCTTCGGGGCGCCATTCCCGTATATCCCTACACACAATACAGATAGGGGGGCCGGGCACAGCGATTGCAGTATGGTATGCAGCGGCTGGACGATTGCTGTCGGTGATAGTAGTTTTGCTAGGTTATATTCGGGGGAATAAGCGTATTCATAGTAGAAATACTATGGTAAACAATTAATTTATACAAAAAATACCATTTATTGGGTATTTTTTATCCCGGGAAAAATTCCCAATTTAGCACCTGAAAGTAAAAATACTATCTGAATTATTTGAATAATTGAAAAACATTAGTACTTTTATGCAACTATTAACGCCTGCCATATTCAAATCCTCTGAATAGATGGCAATTTAACTCTTGCATGTGTAACTATTGATTGACCCACGAATCCTTGAAATTCCTCAGTTACCTGTCTGTCTATAGGGCATAATCCACATAACTATTTTGTAAAGCCACTTCCGCAGTTGAAGTACTTGTTGAAGCCAATACCTTGTGTTAGCCGTCTATTTCCATTACCATCCTTGAAAGATTAAGTGAGATTTAACCCCCCTAAATGTTTTTGGTAATGAAAAAGCAAATTTTGGCTATAGATGACAGTAAGGCGATCAGGTTCCTGCTGCAGACCGTCCTGGGAAAAGAATACCAGGTAATAACTGTACCTGATGGATTTTCTGCCATGTATTATCTTTCACACAGGAGCAGACCTGACCTGATCATTGCGGATCCCCAGCTTCCGGATATGGAGAACTGGGAATTGATACAACAACTTTCCTCCAGCGGCATATATGGCGATATCCCAGTATTGGTGTTATCGGGACTCGATATTGAACAGACGGAAAAAAAGTGTTTGGAATACAGGGTAGTGGAATATTTTGTCAAGCCTTTCAACCCTGTAGATCTTTTGTTAGCGATAGACAATCTTGTAAAGACCGGACAACTGGATAATGGACTGTCGGTTATGGCAAGCTAAAAACCTGAACGAAAACTAATTTTGAGTACCACCGTATTTATGAAACCCTAAACCTGTTGTATGGATCTATTATTTCTACCCCAACAAGCACAAAAGGACAAAAGGGTAGCCCGTTTTGCCTTCAAGTCCTACTATCTGCCCAAACAGGGAAGCGTTCAATATAGCGGTTTCTACTATATTGGAAAGAATACAACTCATATTGACAAGCTGATCACCATCTATAAGCGGGGATATGCGTCGGAGTGGCTGGAGAACGCGAAGACAGAGTTGAGAAGAAGCCTGGAGCTGGAGAAGAACACCATTCCCGAGGCTATTCTTTGCGAGGCCAGATTTGACTTTGCTTCGATCAGGAGCTTCATACAATTCCTGAACCAGCATCCCGTCCTTTCTTCTGTTCCTTTCATACTCGATGGCACTGGCTTAACGGCAAAAGAGCTGGAGCTTTATAAAAAGAATACCCGTCCCGACGAGATTCTTTTCTTACAGAAATGTGATGAAAAGACCCTGCTCTCCAAGATCGATTTTCTCCGGAAGGTGAAAGCCGGTGGTGATGCAAGGGCTTCCCGGGCTAAGATCGAAGAATCCCTTGAGCAGAACAAGGGAATAGGTCAGTTCTTTAAAAGGGCCTTCGATATTTTTGTGTCTTCCATAGCGTTGTGCATACTCAGCCCGCTGTTCCTTCTGATCGCGCTGGCCATAAAGCTGGAATCCCGCGGTACCATCTTTTATATAGCCAAAAGGGCTGGAAAGGGGTATCGGATCTTCAACTTCTACAAGTTCAGGACCATGCATCTCGATGCCGACAAGCAGATCATGGATCTCAGCCATCTGAACCAGTATGGCTCGGAGCCACGCGGACCCGTTTTTTTCAAGATCTTCAACGATCCACGTATTACCCGGATCGGGAATTTCCTGAGAAATACCAGCCTTGATGAGCTCCCCCAGCTGATCAACGTTTTCCTGGGCGATATGTCCCTGGTTGGGAACAGACCCTTACCTTTGTACGAGGCAGAAA
Source organism: Puia sp. (assembly GCA_035317125.1). Lineage (GTDB taxonomy): Bacteria > Bacteroidota > Bacteroidia > Chitinophagales > Chitinophagaceae > Puia. The sequence goes on along the minus strand of DATHHO010000025.1, from coordinate 28,584 downwards.
CACTTACCACGAATAATTACGCCGCCCGGTTCATGGCCCCAGCGGGGATGACAGGCCTCTGGCAGATCAAGAAAAGAGGGAATAAGGATATGTCTGTCGAGGAAAGGATCAATATTGACATTGCTTACGCCGCTAAATGTAATTTTGTCACGGATCTTTGGATAATAGCCAATACCCCTTCCGCGTTATTACAGAAGGAAAACGTATAGGCACCTGGCCAGGAAGCTGCTTCCACCGATGTTTACCTCAAAAGAAAGTTAATATGTTGAAGGATAACCCTTTAATCTCTATTGTTACGCTCACGTGGAACACCACGGAGATTACGTGCGATTTTTTGCGCTCCCTGAATGAGCACGGAACTTACAAAAATATAGAAGTCATCGTAGTCGATAATGGGTCCGCAGCCGATCCAACGGCTGTTTTTACCGCTATTTACCCCGCCGTGAAGGTTATTTGCAATGGTAAGAACCTCGGATTCACCGGAGGCAATAATGTGGGGATCCGCGCTGCCCAGGGCGATTATCTCTTTATCGTCAATAACGACACTGAATTTACCCCCGGACTTCTGGAAGGATTGCTGGAAATTTTTGATAAATACCCCGATGCAGGGATCGTCAGCCCCAAATTTCACTATTTCTTTCAAAAAGGCACCATTGAATACGCCGGCTATAATACCGTCAACCCATTCACGGGTCGAAATGGCATGGTAGGCTGCAGGGAAACGGACAACGGCCAATATAATGAGATCAGGGTCACCAACTACGCCCATGGCGGAGGGATGATGGTGCCGCGCAAAATAATCGATGAAGTGGGTGCCCTGCCCGAGCAGTTTTTCATTTATTATGAAGAATTCGACTGGTGCGAGCAGATCAAAAGAAAGGGATATAAAGTTTATTACCAGCCGAAATCCCTGATTTATCACAAGGAGTCCATGACTACCGGTAAGTCGAGCGCGTTCAAGACGTTCTATCATACGAAGAACAGGATCTTCTTTATGCGCCGGAACGCGCCGCTTCCTGGCCTGGTCGTGTTTATAGCCTATTTTACACTCTGTACGGTGCCCAAAAACACCCTTACTTTTTTATTAAAGGGGCAGAAAGCGCATTTACGGTCTTTCTGGAGAGGGATTTTATGGCAGTTTAACCGTTCAATCACCTTTAACTGATCAGACTATGTGTGGTATTGCAGGCTTTGTGGACTTTCACCGGAATACCAGCGTAGAAGTGCTGAGGAAAATGACCGACTCGATGTCCCATCGCGGGCCGGACGACGCGGGTTATGAAGTATATGATTCCGCGGATCTGTCCATCGGGTTTGGCCAGCGCAGACTGTCTATCCTCGATCTTTCACCCCTGGGACATCAGCCCATGCATTTTGGAGACCTGATCGTCAATTTCAACGGCGAGATATATAATTTCAAAGAGATCCGCAAGGAGCTGGAAGAAAAGGGCTATTCCTTTAACTCCTGGTCGGATACGGAAGTGATCCTGAAAGGATATCATTGCTGGGGCCTCGATGTTATCGATAAGTTCATCGGCATGTTTGCCATAGCCTTGTATGACAAGCAAAAGGAACAACTGATCCTCATCCGGGACCGTGCCGGCATCAAGCCGCTGTACTATTACTGGAATAACGAGATCCTGCTCTTTGGCTCGGAGCTGAAGGCGTTGTACGAACACGCAGCCTTTGAAAAGAATATCGACATCAACAGCGTTGCCCTTTTTCTGCAGTTCAGCTATATCCCCGCTCCGCATACCATATTCCGCAACACCTTTAAATTGCTGCCCGGTCACCTGCTGACCATCGATCTCAGGAGCCGCAAGCTCGAACGTAAGAAGTACTGGGATGTCTTCGACGCCTACAACAAACCCAAACTCGATGTTTCCGATGCGGAAGCCATCGACCATACGGATAAATTACTGAAAAGCGCATACGAGTACAGGATGGTAGCGGATGTTCCCGTCGGCATCTTTTTAAGCGGGGGCTATGACAGCTCCAGCGTAGCGGCCCTTTTGCAGACCGGCAGGACGGAGAAATTGAAAACCTTTACCATCGGCTTCCATGAAAATGAATTCAATGAAGCGCCGGAGGCAAAGAAAATAGCTGAATATCTGGGCACCGACCATACGGAATGGTATCTCACGGCCAAAGAGGCAGGAGGCGTGCTGAACAGCCTGCCCGACATTTACGACGAACCTTTCGCAGATAACTCCACGGTCCCTACGGTGCTGGTCAGTAAGCTGGCAAGGGAGCAGGTAAAAGTAGCCCTTAGTGCGGATGGTGGGGATGAGATATTCGGAGGATACAATAAGTTCAATCAGGCCGAGCGGTTTACCAGTAAATTTCCGGCGGTCCTGCAGAGCATGATCAGTGGGACCATGGGATTGATCAATCCGCAGCATATCCCTTATTTCAGCAAAAAATACAATTTTACGACCCGGTATGAAAAGATGAGGCTGATCTGGAAAAGCCATGACCCCATACAGGCCGTGAAATATATCAGTCAGTATATTACGGAGAAAGAAGTGGAATCTTTTCTGGGTAAGGACTTTGAAAGGTACCATACTTTCTGGGAAGACGGGGACAAGCTGGAGCACAACGATGGCGTAGTCAACCGGTTGCTCGCCGTAGACTATAAAACATTCCTTGTCGACAATAACCTTGTAAAGGTAGACAGAGCAACCATGTCCGTAAGTCTGGAGGGAAGGGAACCAATGCTCGACCATCGGGTGATCGAATATGTTGCCCAGCTGCCTTCCTCGCTGAAGATCAGGGATGGCGTGAATAAATGGCTGCTTAAACAGGTGGTCCATAAATACATCCCGAAGGAACTGATGGAAAGACCCAAGCGTCCTTTTATCGCGCCGCTCATGGTATGGTTCCGGGAAGACCTGAAAGAGCAGCTGAGGCATTACCTCAGCGAAAAATGTTTGTCGGTATCCGGTGTGTTCGCGCCGGAACCCATTATCCGGCTGAGGGAAGAATACCTGGCGGGTAAAAAAGTGAATTATCAGAAGCTATGGCAGGTGCTTATCTTCCAGCTCTGGTATGATCGCTGGATAAAGAAATTATAACCTTAAAATCAGATAAAAAAAGAAGCATTATGAAAACAAATGTACTGGTCACGGGAGGAGCGGGATTTATCGGATCGCATGTGGTAAAGCATTGCCTGAAAATGGGCTTTGAAGTGGTGGCCCTTGACGACCTCAGCGGAGGATTCGAAGATCATATCCCAGCCGGCGCCCAGTTCGTAAAGGGCAGCGTGACCGATCATGAACTGATCACAGACCTTTTCAACGAGCATAAATTCACGTATGTATATCACCTGGCGGCTTATGCGGCCGAAGGGCTGTCCCATTTTATCCGTCGTTATAATTACGAGACCAATCTGGTCGGCAGTATAAATCTCATCAACGAATCGGTGAAGCACAAGGTAAAATGCTTTGTGTTCACTTCGTCTATCGCAGTCTACGGAAAAGGACAGCTGCCGATGACGGAGGCCATGACACCGGAACCCGAAGACCCCTATGGCGTCAGCAAATATGCCGTCGAGCTGGATCTGAGGGCCGCTCATGAAATGTTCGGCTTGAATTATACCGTATTCCGCCCGCATAATGTATATGGCGAGAATCAGAATATCGGAGATAAATACCGGAATGTGATCGGTATTTTCATGAACCAGATCATGCAGGGCAAGAAGCTGACCATATTCGGGGATGGGACGCAGACCCGCGCGTTCAGCTATATCGATGATGTAGCGATACCCATTGCCAAATGTGTTAATGTTCCTGCCTCCTATAACCAGGTATTCAATGTCGGTGCCGATGAGCCTTATGCGGTGAATGAACTGGCGAAGGTGGTCTGTAAGGAGTTCGGGGTAGAGCCTGATATCAATTATCTGAGCGCGAGGAACGAAGTGCTGCATGCTTATTCCGATCATTCCAAGGCGCGGAGCATCTTCGGCGAACCTACGGGGATCAGCCTGAAGGAAGGGATCTCGCGGATGGCGAAATGGGCAAGGGAAGTAGGCGCCCGTCAGGGACAGGAATTTGGCAATATCGAGATCACTGAAAAATTACCCGATGGTTGGGGAATAAATAAGCAACCCGTATTAAAGTAATGGTTAAGCCAATGACCAGGAAAATAAAGGTGCTTGAGTGCATCAGGCAAGGGAAGATCGGTGGCGGAGAATCGCATTTGTTAAGTTTGATCGAGCACCTTGACCGGTCCAGTTTTGAGCCGGTGGTCCTTTCATTTACCGGAGGGCCGATGATCGATCAGCTTACGAGGATGAATGTGGAGAACCATGTGATCCACACGGAAAAGCCATTCGATGTGCGGGTGTGGAGAAGGGTGCGGCGGTTCATGCGGGCGCAGGGGACCGACCTGGTGCATGCGCATGGCACGAGGGCCAGTTCGAATGTACTGTGGGCTGCGCGGTCGCTGGGTATTCCGGTGGTGTACACCGTTCATGGATGGTCTTTTCATCAGGACCAGCAGCGGCTTGTCCGCAATATCCGGATACTGGGAGAAAAATATCTTGTCTCGAGGTCCGATCTGAATATTTCCGTTTCTTCCTCCAATCAGCAATCGGGAAAGAACCATATAAAATCATTCGATTCCATTGTGATCAATAATGGGATCGACAGTAAGAAATTCGATCCGGCGGCTGATTATCCGGATATCAGATCAGAACTGGGCATTTCCTCCGGGGAAGTCCTTGTCCTGTTCATAGCCAGGTTCACGGGACATAAACAGCCCCTGACCCTGCTGGATGCGTTTATAAAGGCGCTGTCCACCAATCCGGCCATGCACCTGCTGATGGTAGGAGAGGGAGATCAGCAGGCGCAGGCCATCGAGACCGTGAGCAAGCTTGGTCTGAACCATAAGGTCAGCTTTCAGGCCTTCCGGCAGGATGTGCCAGCCGTGCTGGCCTCCGCAGATATTTTCGTGCTGCCCTCGTTATGGGAAGGGTTGCCGATAGGATTGCTCGAAGCCATGGCCATGGGCAAGGCGGTCATTGCCTCCAATGTGGATGGCACCAGTGAGATTGTGGAAGACCAGATCAATGGATTGCTCGTCGATACGGACAGGCTGTCGGATCATCTTGTGGAGGCCCTGCTGGGCTTAAGTGGCGATGCCTCACTGCGGAAAAAGTTTGGTCAGAAGGCCATCGATACGGTAAGCGGGAAATATAATGCAGCAAGAATGACAAGGCAGATAGAAAGTATTTATTTCGACCTGTGCAAGACCCGTAGCCAGCATATCACAAAACCCGCATACTATGGAATTTAACAGAATTGCCGATATCAAGCGGCTGGATTTTATAATCTCCGCCCTTAAATCCGGTCTGCCGGAAGGGGCCGAGGTGCTGGATGTCGGTTGCGGCAATGGCGTGATCTCCCGTAGCCTCGGGGAACAGGGCTTCAACGTACGAGGGATCGATGTAAGCGAAAAGACGATCGAGAAGGCAAGATCCCTGAACAAGTTCGGCAATGTCCGCTTCGAAGTGGTCAGCGCCGAGCAACTGGTAGCTGACGGCAGCCGCTATCATGCCGTTATCTGCAGCGAGGTGCTGGAGCATCTGCATGATCCGGGGAAGCTGCTGCGGGTATTGCATCAGTCCCTGCATGAGGATGGCATCCTGATCGTCACGGTGCCAAATGGCAAGGGCCCGCGGGAATTGTTCGTGACCAAGCCCGTGATCGCGCTGCAAAAGAAGAACAATTTCGCCTGGAAGGCGGTAAAGAGAATAAAAGAGCTGTTTGGCTATAAGGGTACGACGGCGCAATCCGATGCGGATGACCTTACCCATATCCAGTTCTTTACCCGGCCATCTCTGGAAGATCTGGCCAGCAAGAATAATTTCCGGATCGTACGATTTGGAAAGACTAATTTTATCGAGGACGTATTTCCTTTTTCTTTTGTAGCAAAAAGGGTAAAGGTCTTGCAGAAATGGGATTGTGCGATCGCCGAACGCTTGCCTTATGGGTTTACAGGGGGATTTGTCACGGTGTGGCAGAAGGCCCGATAACTGACCGCTTATGGAGATTGTCTACAACATATTGGCAGGAATTTTTTGGATCCTTCAGGGTTTGCTGGCCATTTATCTGGTGCTGCCGCTGATATTCCTGCTGCTTCATACCATGACGGCGAAAGGCAAGAAGCTGCTGGAAAGCAAATATCCCCTGGTGCGGGATAAGGAATTCGATTTTGCAGCCATTATCACCGCGCACCAGGATACCCGGTTCATCCTTCCTTTGGTTGATTCGTTCTGCCGTCAGAGTTATTCGCTGTTCACCGTATATGTAGTTGCGGACGATTGCGACATCAGCGCGCTGAATTTCTCCGATCCCCGGATACAACTGCTGAGGCCGGAGAACGCGCTGAATTCGAAGATCAAATCGATCCGGTATGCCGTGGATCATTTCGTGAGACCCCATGATGCGTTAGTGGTCTTCGATTCCGACAATCTTGTTCACCCGCAGTACCTGGAGAAGCTGGACCAGTATTTTCGCCGCGGATTCAGGGCCGTGCAGACCCATATGCTGTCAAAGAATACGGATACCATTTTCGCCAAGCTGGATTCGATAGGGCATATTTACAATACCTTTTTAGAGCGGCAGATCAAGATGGAACTGGGCCTGTCATCCAGCATACTCGGGCTGGGGATCGCCATCGAGACGGACCTGTACCGGCAGGTGATGTATAAGGATGCCCTGGGTGGGTTCGATAAAAAATTGCAGGCAGATATTATCCGGTCGATCCCGCAACTGGCTTTTGCAGAGGACGCTATCGTCTATGATGAGAAAGTCGATGACGGGGGCACCCTCGAGAAACAGCGGACCCGCTGGATCTATACCTATTTTAAATATTTTGCCATCAACTGGAATTTGTTCGCGACAGGATGGAAGCGCCGCAACTTCAACCTGATCTTTTTTGGGTTCTCCGTGCTGCGCCCACCGTTATTCATCACGGTGGGACTGGCTTTTTTATGTCTGCTGGCCGATCTGCTGATCTGGCCTGGTCTGGCCCTGGCCTGGGGGGCCGTATTGATCTCGTTCATCCTGAGCTTTATCCTTATCGTCCTGACGCAGAGCCGTCAGAAGGGCATGCATAAAGCCCTTTTGTATATCCCCGTGGTGGTCGTCAGACAGATCAGCGCATTGCTGAAAATAAAAAAGGCGAGCAAGGATTTTTTGAAAACAGATCATGCAAAAGTGGTCTATATAGAGGACCTGCTTAAGAATGAAACGATTTAAAAAAATCTATTATAGCGCCAGCTCCGTATTTCCTACGGGAGTATTGAAAAGGATGGCGCCGGCGGCCAGCCTCTTACCGTATCACCATCTGGTGTCAGATGAAGAAGTATTGCATGTCAAGCACCTTTATCCGTACAAGAATGTGCGGCAGTTCGAAAAGGACCTGGACCATCTGCTTAAACATTTTACACCTGTTGCGGTGGACGATCTGGCTGGGGCGGTCCTCTCGGGAAAAAGTACGCCCCGCGGTTCTTTCTTATTGACGTTCGACGATGGCTTCCGCGAGGTGCATGAGGTGATAGCCCCGATCCTTTCAGCAAAAGGCATCCCGGCGGTGTTCTTTATCAATCCGGCTTTTCTGGATAACCGGGTCCTGTTCTACCGGTGTAAGATCAGCCTTGTCATCGAGGCGTTGCTTGCAAAAAAAGATCAGCTCTTTCTTTTAAAGGAATGCGAGGGCCTGCTGGGTGGTGAAGCTGCGGATGCTCAGGGCCTGCTGGATAGATTGATCCGGCGGATCAAAAAGATCAATAACCTGGACCAGCACCTGCTGGACGGGCTTGCGGAGAAGCTGGGGCTTTCATTTGAGGAATATCTTCAGGCCCAGCGCCCGTTCATGACGGTGTCCCAGGTGAAGGAGCTGCATGAAAAGGGATTTGCTATCGGGGCGCACAGCTGGGATCATCCTTATTACGATCTTATTTCCCTGGAGGAACAAGAGAGACAGACCCTTCAGTCCACGCGGTATGTGGAAGAGAATTTCTCTCCTTCCAGAAGATTATTCTCATTTCCGCATTCGGATGTTAACCTGTCGCAGGATCTTTTCGACAAACTTTTATCCGGGAAAACCCCTACAGATGTATTTTTCGGGATACAAAATCAGCTGGAGGAGCAACCGAACAGGGTATTACATCGTTTCAATGCGGAAAGGCCCGATCTGCCTCTGGCCAGGCAGTTGAACGGGGTCTTACTCTTAATGTGGTACAGGAAATTTCTGAACAAAAATATGGTGATCAGAAATCATGTGAAAAAGGCCTGAAAAGCGCGTAAACCCTGCTTTTTTTACCATATATACCCTGTTTAGGGTATATGGGTAGAACCGAAAAAAAATAAGGGTTTTATATTTGAGTTTTCTAAAAAAATACTTAATTTGCACCCGATTGACCTGACATAGCCATTTCCAGGCTATACTCTGACCTAACTACCCCTTTACTTCCTATCATCCTCTTGAATCTGCCCACCCAATTTTCTGTGTGAATCTGCACCACTGGTTAGTTATCCTATTTCTTTTATCCTTTTTTTTCTATCCTTTTTTATCCTCTGGCAAACCCATGTTGCCTCTATTGCTTTTTGCAATCGTGTGAGTATTTGCAACTGACGAACATTTGTATCATAACCCCTTATAAATTTTCAAGCATCAAAATCATGAAAACTTTTACAAAAATCGTCCGTCTCTTGTTGGTCGTCCTGGCGGGATTCTTTACACAAACGGTCGTGGGCCAGAGTGTGATGGACCCTGCTGATCCGATCGTAACCTACAACGCGAGCGCTCCTCCCACCCAACCGGCTTTCGGGCAGATCGGGAAATGGGTCAGGACCAAAAGGCTCAACTGGAATACCGATTCCTACAAAGCGTATGTATATAAGGGGGCTCAGTTCCGTCTTAAATTTCCAAAGACCTATAATCCAACAGCTGTCGACGGGAAGAAATATCCCGTTTTCGTGTTTTTCCATGGTCTGGGAGAAACCGGAACGATCTATGATAACGAATATTCGCTTTATCACGGGGGAGATGTTTTCAGAGATGCCGTAGACAATGGAAAATTTGAGGGCTATATCTTCGTCATGCAGAGCGGTGGGTTCTGGGGCGGAGGTCAATTCGATTATATAAAGGAGATCATAGACTATATGATCGCAAACAATAAAGTCGATCCTTTCAAGATCATTGCTAACGGGCTTTCCGCCGGTGGTGCAGGTACATGGGATATGACGATCGCGTATCCTAATTATATTGCCGCATCGTTGCCTATGTCGGAATCTTCTACCGATTATCAGACTACGGCCGTTGTCAATTCGCTAAAATATACTCCGATGTGGCTTTTCCAGGGTGGGCTCGATGGAGCGCCGGATCCCTATACTTCACAGCAGGTAAGGGACCATTTCATAAATGCGGGAGGTAATTTCACGTATACCGAATATCCCGACCTCGGCCATGGTACCTGGGACAGGGCGTGGACGGAGCCAAATTTCTGGCCTTTTGCCAACAACGCATATCTTTCCAATCCATGGGTCCTGGGTGGCAGGTCCGCCTTTTGTGCCGGAGATGCTATAAATGTTACCATTGGCCTCACGCCAGGTTTCGCTGCGTACCAGTGGCGGAAGAACGGCGTTGCCATGAGCAACACCGGCAACACGATCAGCGTGACGGACACAGGTACTTTTGATGCAAGGGTAATGAGGGGAACGACCTGGTCGGACTGGTCGCGCACTCCCGCACATATATTCAGAAAAACGGCAACGGTACCGCCGACGATCACCGTCGCCGGTCTGATGAGCAAGGTCATCCCAGCTCTGGATACGAGTACGGGCGTCCGGCTGCAGGTACCTGCGGGATATGCTTCTTATCTATGGCAGAAAGTGGGTAGTACGACTACGGTCGGTACTGCGCAGACATTATATGCCACCACACCGGGCGATTACAAGATCCAGGTGACGGAGCAGTTCGGCTGTTCGACTTCTTTCTCCACTCCATTCACGGTGATCCCCGCCAACGGACCAAATCCTCCGGATGCGGCCATCAACCTGATCATTACTTCTTTGTCAAAGACCTCTTTGCGTCTTGACTGGAGCAATAATACCGCACCACAGTTCAACGAAACGAATTTTGAAGTTTACCAGGCCACAACGCCTGGTGGACCGTATACCCTGATCGGCATCGACAATGCGGATGTGCTGACGCATACCGTTACGGGACTCAATTCAAATACGACCTATTATTATAAGGTAAGGGCCGTCGATAATACCGCTGCCGCTGCTGCATCCAATGTAGCCAACGGAACAACCGGCGCCGACACACAGGCTCCGACCGCTCCGTCCGGTCTTGTCGTGACCGGCAGCAGCAGGACCTCCATTTCACTTTCGTGGAATGCATCCAGCGATGATGTAGGGGTCACTAAATACGATGTATATGTAAACGGTCAGAAATCATACACTACGCCGGGAACGACGTCGCTGACCGTCTATAATTTACAATTCGGGCTCAGCTATAATTTCTCGGTAAAAGCAAGAGATTTTGCCAATAACGTCTCTCCGGCCAGTAACCAGGTCACTGGCGAACCGCTGCGCAGTGGACTGAACTATAAATATTATACGTTTACCGGCAACTGGCCCAACCTGCCAGATTTCACGACGCTGACACCAGTGTCCACGGGTTCCATGCCGACCGTGTCGATCACGGCTGTCCCCACCCAGCCAGATAATTTCGCATTCCTCTGGGAGGGCTCCATTACGATCCCGACGACAGGCACCTATTTCTTCCGGACCAATTCGGATGATGGCAGCAGACTGTGGCTGGGCGCATTGAATGGCGCCAGTTCACCGTATAGTTTTGCCGGCACGCCAAAGGTCAACAATGATGGTCAGCACGGTGGCCAGGATGTGACCAGCACGGGCACGGTCCTGCAAGCGGGCACCTATCCCATTGCCGCTGCTTTCTTCGAGCAGGGTGGCGGTCAGCAGATGACGGTATCCTGGAGGACTCCATCGTCGGGCACCAGCTACTCGCAAATTCCTGCTTCGGCATACGCCGACGCGCCGATCGTGAACGGACAAGCGCCAGCCGCTCCTTCGAACGTGGTCGCAACGTCTGTATCCTACAAACAGATCAATGTGAGCTGGACCGACAACAGCAATAATGAAAATGGATTCGAAGTATGGAGATCTACCAATGCTACCACTGGATTTACGACGATCGGTACGGTCGGCTCGAATACCACCAGCTTTGTTGACAGTGTTGGGCTGAACCCAAGCACGGCCTACTTCTATCAGATCAAGGCCATCGGTCAGTATGGCGAATCCGCCCTGGTCGGTAATGTCAATTTCACCGATGCGAACTGGAAGTTCAATAATAATTTTAATGACTCCAGCGGAAATGGCAAGACCCTGTCGTCTACCGGTAGCCCGACCTTCGACGCTACTACCAAGATGGAAGGTGCGCAATCGCTGAAACTGAATGGCACCAGCCAGTCCGTTACGATGCCAACTTCCGGCTCGTTCTTACAGACCGCTTATGCTACCAAGACGATAGCCTTCTGGATGAGATCTGCTGCCAATACCGGCAACAGGATCATCGCAGACATCGGCGGCAGCGACGATGGCCTGGCCTTACGTCTCGACGCGAATACGCTCTACGCGGGTGTTGCCAGCAATAACGTGCGCGCAACCATCTCGACGCCTTATAATTATGCCACCACGGTGTGGAACCATATAGCCCTTGTATACAACGGCAACAGCCTGCAACTCTATGTGAACGGTGTGCTGGCGGTATCCAATAATGCCTTATCCTTCACCACTCTTACCACCACGACCAACGGGTCGAGGATCGGAACGGTGAACGGCACGAACGCCTTCAACACGGGTACCGGCTTCTTCAGCGGCTGGATCGATAATTTCGTGATCTACAGCAAGGCACTGACGGTGGCGGATATCACAAACCTGATGGCCAATACGCCATTGGTTACTTCTTCGGCGACTACTCAGCCATTACCGCCACTGCCGACAGCACCAACCGGTCTGAGCGCAACGGGCATATCCGGCTCCAAGATCAAGGTGACCTGGACGGATGGAACGAATGAAGACAGGTATGAGCTGTACAGGTCGAGCACGACGAATAGCAACTATCTGCTGTTCGCAACCCTGCCAGCCAATACCGTATCGTTCACGGATTCTGGTCTGTTCGCCAATACGACGAATTTCTATAAAGTAAGAGGAGTGAATGTCGCGGGTCCGTCAGCCTACAGCAATGAGGCCAGCGCCGTTACGGGCAACAACCCGCCAACGCTCACAGCGATCCCGAATCAGTTCATGCGCTTTGGTACGACATTGAATGTACCGGTGCAGGCTACGGATTCGGATCCTGAGACCCTCACGATAAGCGTTACCAACCTGCCATCTGGATTTGCGGCCTTTACGCCAACGACAAATGGTGCAGGAGTGATCAGCTTTACCAATCCTTCGGGCACGGGCATATACAATAATATCCTGGTCACGGTGAACGATCAGCATGGCGGCACCAGCTCGCTGAGCTTCAATCTGACCGTGAACGATAATTATGTACCTGTCATTGCAGCTGTGAACAATGTTACGTTGAGCGAGAAGCAAACGGCACAGGTGAACCTGTCCGCAACGGATCAGAATGCAGGAGATGTCCTGACCTGGACCTTCACAGGATTGCCTGCATTTGCTACTCCGACGATCACCGGAGGCAACGTACAGTTCAGTCTGGCGCCGGGATATGCCGATAATGGCGTGTACACGGTGACAGCCAAGGTGGACGATGGCAACAGTGGCACGGCTACTACTTCTTTCACGATCACGGTGAACGATGTGAACCCCAACAAGAAGATCTATGTCAACTTCTCCGACGGGTCAAATGTCAATCCGGCTCCATGGAACAGCACGAACAAGCATACGCCTACCCAGAACGATGATTTCAAGAACATGAAGGATGACGCGGGTAACACCACCTCTATTGGCCTGTTGATAACCAGCCCATGGCAGAACCTGGGTGATGCCACCAATAACTACGGCGTGGTTACCGGCAACAATTCGGGTGTCTATCCCGATAATGTCATGCAGACCTGCTACTTTACGGCAGCGGGCGCTACACAGACGATCAGGATCCATGGATTGAATCCTTCCTTTAAATACAATTTCACTTTCTTCGGCAGCAGGAGTGGAGTTACGGACGACAGGACCGGTCTTTATACTATCGGCAGTACGACCGTAAGCCTGAACGCGGCCAGCAACTCGACGAATACGGTCAGCATCAACAGCGTTGCGCCGGCTGTGGACAGCACAGTGATCCTTACCCTTAATGCCGGGCCTGCCTCTTCCTACGGCTATCTGAATGCAATGGTCATCAATGCACTGTATGACGATGGCAGCATAGCAGCCAAGCCGAGGAACCTCGCTGGTCAGTATACGAACGGTAAAGTAGCCCTGACATGGGTAGATGCGGCCTATAATGAAACGGCTTATGAAGTCTACAAAGCTACGAGCATAACAGGTCCTTATACCTTGCTGAACCCAGGTGGTAACAACGCCAACCTGCAGGCATACAACGACTCTTCCGTACTGGGTAATACTACTTATTACTATTCGGTAAGGGCGCTCAATGCCGTGGGTGGTACATACAGCGATACGCTCACTGTAGTGATCCCCAATGCGGCGCCAGTGATAACCGCTATCGCGGATGTGCAAATGAAGACCACGCAGACCCTGGATGTACCTGTGGTTGCTACAGACAATGCGGGTGATGTGATCACGCTTGCAGTGACCGGATTGCCGGCCTTTGGAACCTTTACCCCAACCGGTAACGGCACAGGCACCATCCATCTCGCTCCGGGAACTACCATCGGTAACTTCCCAGGCGTAACGGTAACCGCAACGGACAATCAGGGTGCGGCCTCCAGCAAGCAATTCGCCATCAGCGTAGCTAATAAAGACCTCACCAACTATCTTGTCAACTTCAACGAGATCGATCCGGTCGGTGCTCCATGGAACAGCTTCAACGCCGCTCCGAATGCCGGAACAATCCTGTCTAACCTCAAGGATGACGGTGGAAACGCCAGCGGTATCAGTGTTACCCTGGTGACAGGATGGGATGGATCGAACGATGTAGGTGCGACTACGGGCGGCAACAGCGGCGTGTATCCGGATCTGGTCATGCAGACGGAATACTTCATGAGCTCGACTGCTGCGCATCATATTCAGATCAAGGGATTGCCAACTGCAGGATTGAAATATAACCTGACCTTCTTTGCAAGCCGCAGCGGTGTGAACGACAACAGGAATACCGTTTACTCCTACGCAGGTCAGTCAGTGACCCTGAATGCGGCCGGCAACACGATGAATACGGTATCTATCCTTGCTGTGTCTCCGGATGCAAATGGTACGATCGACTTTACGGCAACTATGGGTACGGGAGCGGCTTACGGATATATCGGAGCTATGGTGATCACGTCCCTGACGGACAATGGTCTGCCGATAGCGCCATCCAATCTCGTCGCAAGCCCCAAATCGAAGACGACTATCCAGCTCAGCTGGAAGGATAATGCCAATAATGAAGACGGCTACGAGGTTTACAAATCGACGTCGCTGAATGGCACTTATACGTTGCTCACGACAACGGCTGCCAATATCACGACGTATACGGACGGTTCGTTGTCGCCTTCGACGATCTACTACTATAAGGTCAGAGGTAAGAAATTGCCTTCATCGTTCACAGACTACACGAATACCGCATCGGCCTCAACATTGGCTTACTCCGTGTTCGTCAATTTCAACGACGTGAATCCTCCCGGAGGATTCTGGAACAGCACGAACAATGCCCCTGTAGAAGGAGATGTATATCCGAACTTCATCGATTCCCTGCTCAACCCAACGGGTATCAACATGACGGTCGTAGGACGTAACTTCAGCGGGGTCAATCCTTACGGAACGGTTACGGGCAACAACAGCGGTCTCTATCCTGACGTTGTCCTGGCTGAGACCTGGTGGCTGGATGTAGGTGGTACGGCTTCCATCAAATTGGATGGATTGAGCCAGGCTTCTGCTTATAACCTCGTATTCTTCGCAAGCCGTGATGGCGGTGGCCAGTTTGCAGACAGAACTACGGTGTACAGTGTTGGAAGCCAGAGCGTATCGCTGAATGCTATCAATAACATCAACCAGACCGTCACACTGCCGAATGTAAAAGCGGATGAGAACGGGGCCATACAGATCGATATCAGAGCAGGTGGAGTTTCGCCATACGGATATATCGGCGCCCTGGTGATACAGTCCTTTGCAACGGATCCAGCTGTAGGTCCTGGTGGTGGAACGACGACTACCGGTGGCGGTGGAAGTCAGGCAGGGTTCCTGGCGACAACAGGTACTGCGTTCAATGATTCCGCAAGGGCAACGGCGACGGCCACTAACCTGGCAACCGGCAGGAGTGGAGCATCGATCTATCCAAATCCGTTCGTCGACGATGTAGCGCTGAAACTGACCCTGGATCAACCAGTTGAAAAAGCAACTGTCCGGGTATCGGATATCGCCGGAAGACCAGTCTTCGTGAAGGAACTGAGAAGTCTCCCAGCAGGAAGCAGCCAGTATAACCTGGGATTGAATGGTGCGTCAATGGCGCCGGGTGTCTACTTTGTCCAGATCATGGGACCAGGCCTTGCGATCAAGACCATCAAGATCGTGAAGACGAGATAAATATCTGAGCATATTTGAATTCAATAAGAGAAGCCACTGATCAGTGGCTTCTCTTATTTATAAGCCTTTCCTTAAATTGCAGGGAATTTGTTATGAGCACTACTTCTGAAAGAATCAATGGTTTCGATGCCTTGCGTACCGTCGCGATGTGGCTGGGTATCGTACTGCATTCCATCGTTGTCTACAAAGCGACCCCCGAACCCAACTGGCCCCGGGACCCAACCTTAAGCGTTCATTTCTTTGACTGGCTGTATGATTATATCCATATATTCCGTATGCCCTTATTCTTTCTGGTGGCGGGTTTTTTCGCCAGGCTGGTTATCCTGCGTTCGGGGCCTGCTTATTTTATTACCCAGCGTTTCCGGCGGATCGTGGTGCCATTTATCATCGGGGTGATCACCATCGTGCCCCTTACCATATTCCCTTTTTTGTTCTACAAATTCTATAATGTAGAGCATCTGCCGGCGCAGGAAGCCTGGCATAGCTGTTTATTGCAGATGTTCCGATGGAATGGCCTGGTGCATCTTTGGTTCTTATACTATCTGATTATTTTTTATGCGCTGTCGGTGGGCGCCAAGTTTGTGGCCGGCAAGCTTTCCATAGTGGTGCCCGGGAAGTGGAAGCGATCGATGGAGAAGATCGGCATACTGCGGCTTCTGGCGGTGAGCGGAGTGCTGTTCCTTATCCTTTGGGTCAACCAGATGGCCTTGCCTCCCGTATATACCGGCATCCGTCCCAATCTGTTCTATATTCTGTACTACGGTTTCTTTTACGGGTGTGGCTGGTGCATGCAATTCAATATGAAGAGCGTGACCTCCCTGACCAGATGGGGCTGGCCGTTGTTCATCACCGGTACCGGGCTGTCCGTGCTGGTCTTTTTGAGGCAGGATGCAGGCTACCCGGTTATGGATTACCTGTTGCATGCCTTACAGACGATCAGCCTGGTGGCAGGGATCTCGGGGTTATTTATAAGATATTGTCATGCGGAGAGTAAGGTTTGGAGATATTTTTCGGATGCGGCCTATTGGGTATATCTGATCCATATGTGTATCGTATCCTCTATGCAGGTGCTCCTGATCAATTCCTCCGTGGTGGGGTGGGTGCGTCTGCCGCTGGTGCTGATCGTCGCCTTTGGGCTGAGCCTGCTGAGCTATCAGTTCCTGGTGCGCTATACGGTGATCGGGGAATTTCTGCATGGGAAGAGGAAAAAGCCGGAGAAAAAATGGGCGATGGCGCCTATAAAATAAACTTCTTTCAGATAACTTCGGGCGAGCCTGCGTTCCCGGATCCTGTTCCCCTCGATGTCCTGTCGATCAGCCAGAGGAGCATGGGCAGGAAAACGATGATCACCGGCACGAGGAATAAGCGGGTCTGGTAGGTGACCACCGAATAAATATGGACCGCAAACCAGGCCGGGACGATTGCCAGAAACCATACGCGCAGGAACAAAGGAAAGGATCTGAATTTATACAGGATGATGAATGGGATCACGCTGAATACCCCCAGCATCTCAAAATATGATTTTATAGCGACGGCGCTGAAAAGATTGAGCTTTACCATGGATAAACCAGGAGGCGTTTTCCACATCTGCGGGGGCCGGTAGCCATAATGGGCCCTGATGGAAACAAAGACTGCAGAGAACAGCAGGTAGGCCCCCCCGACCAGCCACCAGGTGCGGGTTGCGGGCCAGCGGATGGACTTCCAGTTAAAGGTCCGGAACCTGAAATCCGAGAAATCCATCTGGGATATAAAGAAAAGGAAGGGGATAAGCATGGACGTTTCCCGGTTTAGCGCAGCCAGAAGGGTCAGGGGCAGGAGCCATATAGGGTTCTTTTTGTAGACGATGAGGCAGGCTGCCAGGAGATAAAAGACGTTATCCAGATAAGTGTTAAACGTAAGATCGCTGGCGATCACGCCATTCCCCATGGCTAAGGAAAGAAAGATCAGCCCAAAAAAGATAAGCCAGTTATTCGGTACAAAATGACGCCAGAGACAATACGCCAGCGTAAATACCAGAAAATTCAGGCAGAACCGGAAAACGATAAACACGATGAGGTACTTTATCGCGCCCTTGGTCTGCAACAGCTGTATAAATTCTTTTGTTTCCGGGGTTGGTTCGGAAGTTTCCGCCATGCTGAAGTGAAGCTTATCTTCAATTGGATAGACCTTATCGATCGTATGATCATAGACCCACATCATGCCTTCGACGATCATCGGGCAGAGCATCCGGTATTGCCAGGGATTATAAAATTCGGAACGGCCCTGGATCAGGGCGATATGCCGCTCATAGGTAGTAATAGCCCTACCGTTGTAAAAATTCTTATAGATAGGATAAAGGGATAAAAGAGAGATGCAAAAGACGATAAAGACAAGCTTTCTCTTACGGTTTTTTTGCAACAATCGTGTAATGGGGGTAAACATACATGCGCTTTTTTGTGGATTCCAGGATCTCCAGATTATTTTGTTCCAGCCATGCCTTCGCCTTTTTAAATGGCAGCTCATGACCTAATTCGCCTGCAAACAGCAGGTCATGCATTTTGTTGCAATATACGAGTAAGCTGGCGCCGTTGATATCTTTCAGGACAAGCCGGGACCCGCTCTTCATTTTGGCGATCAGGTCGCGCATGAAACGTTCCTGAGCGGCCACGGGCACATGGTGCAGCACATCATTCAGGAAGATCACGTCCAGCTCGCCGATCTTGTCAGGGAAAACAACCCCATCGAAGGTCTCGAACTGATAGGCTGTTTCGGCATATTTGGCAAAGAGCTGCCGGGCATTGTTCACCAGCCGGTCGCTGATCTCGATACCGAACACAAGAGAAGGTTTGGCAAAATGCGCCAGCAACAGACCGAACTGACCCGATCCGCAGCCGATGTCCCCTATTTTCTCGCCAGGTTTGACCAGATTGATCAGCTCAACAAAAGGACAGACCAGGGGGCGGTAATACACTTTGAGGCGGTCGACGAATCCCGCCTGGAAATCGAGGCTTTTCAGGTAATGCAACAGGTCTTTATTGGACAGGGGCTTTTGCATGTTCGGTTATATTTGTTGAAATAAGTTATAAAAATTCTTTTTTTCAGGACGTGAGGGCATTGGGGGTGATCTCTTTGGCGGGGGAAACCTTTGGTTCCGTTTTGCGTAAGGAGAACAGGAACCATAATATGCCTTCCCGGATGAAAAAATTGTAAAATACAACAGGGACCGTCACTCCGAATGCGATGCCTGAAAATAACAGTATAAACGGGTTATGAATATGCAGGAGGTTGGTGAAGGCGATCCGGATCAGCGCTGCTACAAAAATGTGCATGACATAAATGTACAGGGAATGAAATCCCAGCACCCTTAAAAAGGAAAGGATGTTCCAGCTTTGCAAACGGAACGAAAGAACGAACATGCTGAAGCAGCCGGTAAGGGCGATCAGGAGAAATTCGGCCCGTCCGGCGAGCTCGTTCAGATAATAGCCCTCTTCTTTCATCAGATACCAGAGCTGAGCGAGGATGAATACAGGGGATATTACCAGCAGGGTGAGCGGATTTTTTAAAAAATCCTGGGTAGACCGTTTAAAGAAAAATACGGAGATGGCATCTCCCAATGCAAAAAAGAGGTAGAATTCCATCCAGTCCGAGATCATGCTGATGCCCTGGAAATATGGCGCGACGAAATAAAGGACCAGGCCCATGGCGAGTTGGATCCATGCGGGGGGCTTTAATTTAGCCTTCACCAGCATATAGAGCACTGTCGTATTGAACAGGGCAGGCAGATACCAGAACTGATCCAGGTTGCGGGGCTGATATAAAATATAAGTATAGTCGATGAGCCCCCGGTTTGAATTCGTATAATGAGAGAACAGGATCTGCAGACTGACCTGGAGAAAGGTCCAGATAAGATAAGGATAGAGCAGGTTTTCGAATTTAATGAACACCAGCTTGCCGAGTGGTCTTTTGGTCATGCTGGCATTGATAAAAATGCCGGAGAGGATGAAGAAGAGCGGCATCCTGAAGCTGTAGAAGATCATATTGGCCTTTACCATGTAGTCGGGTATGATCATTCCGCTGCGTTGAATGCCGATCAGGACATGGCGGTAGACCACCAGAATGATGGCGATGCCTTTCAGATAATCCACCCATTGCAACCTGCTTTTTTGAAGAACGGGTAGATTAAATGCCTTTGAGAACCAGTTTTGTTTGTTTGCCTGCGCAGCTTTCATCTCCCGTTACTTTAATGCTAATACTGTTTCCAGGTTTGTCCCGATCATTTTCTCTATTTCCAGCTTGACCTGATATTGTTGTAACAGCAGACCGAGAAACTTTCCTTTTTCATCATTTTTCTCTTTGGATAAGCCGATATAGGTATCGAGGGGGATGCTGCCGTTCTTGAACTTCTGCTCAGCCTGTGCAAAGGCCGCCAGCACATCGTTCAGCAATTCGCTTTCCATATTGATCAGCTCGATATTCACAATGTATTGTCTGTATTTCGTCAGAACGTCCACCCGGATCGTCCTTGCCAGTTCTTCCTGATTGTCCTTGCTGATCTCAACGCTCTCCCTTGCGGATTTTACCGCCGTCCTTGAGAACAGGGTGCCGAGGGGGAGATTGATCCCGAAGAAGTATTTGGGGTATACATAGGTATTGGAGCCGGATTGGTTGATGGAGGCGAGGGTCTGATCGTTGAAATTGGCGGAGAGAGATAAGAGGTTGAGCCAGGAGTTCTGGGCGCTTCTCAACTGGTACTGGTTGATCTTATTCTGATGTTCCGTACCCCGGTATACGGGTCCCTGAAGGGCAAGTTCGACCAGTTTTTCCTGGATCATCCTTTCGCGTGCGCTGGAATCGACGACTTCTTTTTTTCCTCTGTTGTTTGGTGTATTCACCTGCCCGCTGGCGCTGAACGATAGAAGGGCGGCAAATGCCAGGAGAATAAATACCGGATGCATGATGGGGTTTTGTTTCATGTAGTTAAAGTATTAGCAGATTGATCAAATTCCTTTGCTTTGAGCAGGACGGCGATTAATGGATAGTAAACGAAAACATCGGTGATCTGGCCGATGGCCACCTGGGAGAAATCACCTACATAGAAGGCAAAAATAGCAGCCGTGCCGGCAGCATACACCAGCTTTATCTCTTCGTCCTTACTGGAGAAGTGGCCCCGGATGCCGGTCTTGAGCACTAAGAAATATAAAAAAACCATCAGGCTGAAGCCGATCCATCCCAGTTCCAATGCTTTTTTCAGATAACCGCTGTCGGGAGGGAAACCAGCCAGTGGATGTCCGGGGTTGTAGGTGAACCCTTCGGCGCCGGTGGTGCCCAGCCCGCCACCGATGGGATGCGCATAAATATATGGCTGAATGCCTTTCCGGTTCACTTCCCGTACGTTGAAGGAAGCGTCATTGGAGCCTTCGAAGGTCTGCCGGAACGAATCGATCTGGGGGCTGTTGATCGGGGCATACATCAGAAAAAGAAAAGCAAGAACGGCCCCGACCGCGAAGATCCGGGTGGATTTTTTGTTCATCGTCAGCAGCATGAACATGACCAGTCCGGCGACCAGCATGGCATTGGCCGTCCTTGTGGCGGAATAGCTCATGGCGAGCAGCATGAGGATGATACCGCAGATCATGACGATGCGGGTCCGCAATTTTCTCTGGCCGGTAGCCAGCACGATAAAGAAAGCGCTGCAGGTGGACATTACAATCGCCAGGGCGGGCGCATCGGGCATGGTCGACATTTTCCGGCCTCCAACCGCGACAAAGGTCATGGCGAATCGCTTGGGGTCCTCCGCCAGCCAGTTCATCTCGAATGGAAAGAACCCATGCCATTGTTGTATACATCCGTAGACCGCTACGGCAGTGACGAGAAAGAACAGGAACGTGATAAATCTTTTTAAGGCCGCTCTGGATTCAAAGACATTGAAGCAGATGAAGAGGATCAGCAGGGTGGCCATGATCTTCCTGAATGCGGGGAACCAGCCGGCAAGAAAATTAGCGTTGGGGTTAAACAGCTCGATGGCCATATATCCATAGACGACAAGCAGGGTGACGACGACCGGGGCTTTTGTGAATTTATTGATGCTTTTCTGCAGACTGACCCTTCTTATGATAAAGCTGAGGAAGGTGATGAGGACCAGCAGGTCCGAATAAACACCGATCTGCAATTCGTCGTAGAACAGCAGCCTGTTGAAATTGGCGATGAAGAAGGAATAGGTCATGTTGATGTAAAGGCCAGCCTCGGTATTCAACATACAGGTAAGCGCTACAGCAACGCCGAGGATCAGGCCAGTAATACCCAGGCCAGCCAGATAATTATGGGCCATGACCCAGCCCATGCCCAGCGCGAGGAGCATGAAAAGCAGATAGCCGGGCCAGTTATTCAGTTTCTGCTCTATAAAGATCTTTTCAGAAAATTTTTCGATCCTGGCCGTTAGTCTGGTGAAAGGGGATATATTATTATTCCTGTTGATCATGAAGAATCAGAAGAATAAAATTTTAAGGAATAGGGCCAACATGATCGCCCCGGCGAATGCAGTAACTAATTTTTCATGAAGTGATCTCTTTTCAGCGCTCATTCAACAGTTATTATATTTTTTAATTATATTTAATAACGATGGTTCAGGCGTTCTATTGCCTTCAGGATCAAGATTTGGTCACATTCTGGAGGTCAACCTTATTTAGGATGGCGCCACTGAATTTTCCATTCAGTTCCCTGAAGAAGCTCATGGACTGTTTATCGATCTGTTTGATGATATGCGTGGAGGAAAACACGGCGATGATGCCATCCACGAACTGCGCCAGTTCCTTGCTGTCGGAATAGTCGTTCAGGGGAGGGCCTTCCAGGAAAATATAGTCATATTCGGTGGTGAGCGCGCGCAGGTGTTTGAGCAGGTTTTCACGGGGAAGGATCTCCGATGGAGTATAGTCCCCGCCTTCGGAGCCGATGGCAAAGACGGCGCCGACCCCGATGTCCTTTGCGGCATTTCTTACCTGTTCGAGGAAGCTGGGAGTGTCGACTCTGTTCGGATGGATCTTTTCCAGGATCGGATCCGCCTTCAATTGTATGGTAAGGTCGTTATTACAGAAATTGGTATCGATGATCAGCACTCTTTTTTTGCTCATGCTGAGGCTGAACGATAAGGCTTGTATGAGCGTGGTCTTGCCTTCGCCTTTCTGGGTGCTTGTAAAAAGGAAGATCTTCTTCTCGCTGATCTCTATCTCGTATCTCAGCTTGCGCAGCGACTCCCTGAACACATTCAATCTCTTTTTATCGGTGGGGTCATCGGTGTTGTCTCTGTTGGCGACGATATCGGCCAGATTCCTGTGTCTGAGGTTCATGAAATTGACCATACCGAGCAGCTTCAGATTGACCACCCTGGAGAAGATCTCCGGCGTTTTGATGGACGAGTCGAGATAAGCCAGCAGTATGATGACCAGCACACAGATGATAAAGACGGAGATACCGGACATGCCTACGATCAGCATCCTTTTGGAAGGCTCCGGATCGATAGCCGGTTGTCCGAGGAGGATCTGTCTGAAATTGTTGACCGAGGAGGAGTTGATATCGATGGCGTCATTATATTTCTGCCGGGCGTCCAGATATTCTTTGTTGGCCAGCTCGGCATCTTTTAATAAAATATTCAGCGCAGCGGTCTTGGATGCGTCATGGGTGAGGTTGCCGGTCATCGAGCCGATCCTGCCCTGCAGGGATTCGATATTTGCCCTGGAGGCTTCGATATCGAGCTCTACATCCCCTTTTTTATTCAGCAGGTCATTTCTTGTTGCTTCAATTGTCTTGCCATCGTCGGCCACGGCGGTGTTGTTGTTCTGAGAAGCGCTCATCAGTTTATTCTGATACTGTGTTCGCAGATCATTGTATTTTTTCAGTAGAGTAGGGTTGGAAGAGCCCGAATTGATATAGGCCGTATTGGCATCATTCATATCTCTCCGGAGGTTCAGCAGTTCTTCGTTGTTATTGGTGCTGGACGTATTGGGATTGTTGTTGTTCTTTCCATTTCCAAGGACAGCCAGCCGCTGATTTATCTTTTGCAGGGAATAGGTGAGTGTGGTCTGTTTATTCTTTTCTTCGATGAGGCTGGTTTCGAGGTTCATGATCAGCTCCATCTTGCTGCTGCTCTCGAGCCCGATATCCGTGACGCCCTGGCCTTTCAGCAGGGCGCTCTTTGCGTCAAGGTCCTGCTTTTTCTTGTCCAGCAGGCTTTGCAGGGTATCAATGGATTCCTGGGAATTGTTGCTCCTTACATTTTTATAATAACGCAGGAATTGCTGGAAGGTGGTATTCACGATGTAGGCCGATAATTCAGGGTTTGACGAAGTGCTCTCGATCTGAATATAATCTGTTCTCTGCAGGCGGTAAACGCTCATGTTATATCCAATGGTAATATAGTCGTATTTATAGAGCTTGAGGAACTCCAGCAGTTTTTTCTCATCCGGCTTGAAGGAGGTCAGCATGCTCTTCAATGCCAGTTTCTTCTGAAATACATCCTTTGCTTTTTCGAGGTCCATCTCCATGTAGATGGGAGTTCTTTTTTGTTCTTCGGTGAGCTTGCGGAAAGGACTGGGATTTTCGAGATCGTGTAGAATAAGGGAATAGGATACCAGGCTCATTACGGCCGGGGAAGTGATGGTGACGATGGCGTTGTTGAATTTGGTATCAGCCTCGTAGAAGCTGAAGTTCTCCTGGTTGACCTTTATATCGTCGCTGATCGTAAATCCGGTGGATATCTGGGCGGTGGAACGGTATTTTCTTTCGTTATTTCTCGTCAGAAAATAGGCAATTCCCGAGGCAAGCACAGCGGAGCCAAGGATTATCCACTTTCTTTTGAGCAACATCCTGAGCAAATAAATAAAATCCATAGAGTTCTTTTTTACGATATGAGGCAGGCCTGCGAGATGTTTTTATTGATTATTAGTTAAATATGTATTTAAAAAAATCGATATTTAATAATTAACCGGTTCATTTCAAAAGTGGTGTAAATGTACACAACCTATGCAATTAAAGCAAGTTTCCACCCCTCATTGCTCTTCGGCAAGGGCAGGCAGACTACGTTTGGCTTTTTCCCAGGAGGCAGGCTGATTGCCGGACAGGAACCGGAAAAAACCCTGGATGACCGAAATGTTCATAAACACGAAATAGTAGGGCAGCTTAAGGATTTTAAATCGGCTTTTTAAGGAAGGGATCGTTGCCAGCCAGGCCGTGCTATAAAAGAGCGCCTGCGCCAGGAAAGTGATCCTGAACAAAGGGGCATCGGATATCAGGACCAGGACCAGATTGGAAAGGAGCGCCAGCACCAGGCAGAGGGGGCTCAGCGTCCATCGCAGGACCCGGTGGGATATATACAGGAAGGAAAGTCTTGGTTGTTTCCAGAAACGGAGCAGGGAACTCAGCATGCCCATCGATTGAAACCCTCCAGCGGCGATCCTTATTTTTCTTTTGTGCTCGTCAGCCATGGAAAAAGAAGGGAGTTCCATCGCCCAGGCATCGGGCTCATAAACGATGCGAAAGCCTTTTTCGGCTACTTTCAGCGATATGATGAAATCGTCGAGTATGACATTATGCGGTATCGGTTCATATAATTCTCTTCTCAGTGAGAACAGCTCACCGGCCGCACCGACAACGGAGTAAAAATTTGAATCCACTTTCTTCAGGAAGGATTCATATTTCCAGTATAACCCTTCACCGGCGCCTACTTCATCCGTATTACCTTTTGCCGGAATGACCTTTTTCTCGCCGGCTATCCCTCCCGTTCTTTTATCATGATAGTGTCTGGCGATGTTTTTCACCGCCTCTTTATTCAGTATGGTGTTCGCATCACTGAAGATCAGGATGTCATGCCTGGCCGACAACACGGCCCTGTTGACGGCGGCCGATTTTCCGCTCCGTTCATTTTCGTGTAAAAGCTTTATGGCGGGGAAACGGAGGACGATCTCCGGAGTTTTATCGGAAGAACCGTCGGTAACGAAGATATATTCGATCTTTTCGGCGGGGTAGGTCTGCTGTAAGGAATTGAGTATTTTTTGTCCGATGAAATCTTCTTCGTTGAAAGCGGCGACGATAAAGGAAACGCTCGGGAAAAACTCGATGTCCCCGGGGGAGGGTTTGTTTGCCGGCCTTTTGAAAGCATTAAAAAAACAGGCTATGATCGCATAGCCGGCGTAATTATAAAAAACGATAAAACAGCAGATAAACAGAAGATATTCCCAGAAGTACATTTGGCATAAAGTTACAACATATTGCCCAGAAGCTCCAATGGCGAAAGGATAAATTAATGGCCGATCTTATTATTTTTAGGTTATTTTAGAGCCGGTAACAGCCTGTTCACACTTATTCATTTTAATATTTTTTCAGATGAGCTTTATCAACGGATCGGCGGAAAGATCAGGGGTGCGGACTCCTCCCTGGCTCAGGACCGATCGTGGGCAGAAAAGGGTGCTGATGGGCATTCTGGCACTGGGTTTTTTACTCCGGGCCTATGTCGCTTTTTTTACCAGGCTGCCACATATGCACAAGGATTCTTTTGAATACTTTCATCACGCGGAAGCCCTGCTGGCAGGGGGATACATCAATTATTTCCCCAACGGGTATCCTTTCATCATCGCATTGCTCAAGCTCATAACCGGCAATGGGGTCGTGACGGCGCTGCTGTGGATGAATATACTGATGTCGGTCGCCGTTATTTTTTTCGTTTCGGATATCGGAAAAAGGTTGTTCCCGGGCACGTTTATCGGGTTGCTGGCCGCGTTCATCGTTGCCGTTTTTCCGACACAGATCAATTTTGCGCGCTGGCTACTAACGGAGGCGCCTACTGCATTTTTTCTTGTGGGCGCTTATTTTTTTTATTTCAGGGAAAAGAAATGGCTGAGCGGCCTGTTTTTCGGGCTTGCCACCGTGGTGCGGACGGATGAGGCGCCCGTATTCCTATTGCTGATCCTCGCCGCCATGATCTGGCGAAGGAAATTCGAGATCAGGCTGCTGGCAGCCGCCATGCTGCCTATTTTGCTGCTGGGGTATTATTGTTATCTTAAAACGGGACAGTTCTCCATAGCCGGCCACGGGCGTGTGAATATTATGTTCTCCATTACGGCCTGCGGGCCGGATATCGATTATTATTATCAGGACAAGCACCCTGAAATAACCACTACCGGACAGGCATTGGGATTGTACTTCCGCCATATGCGATCGGAGCCCGTCGAATTCATGAAGCAGCGGCTGGCAAATCTGTGGGAATTATGGGGGTTCTACCCTTCTTCGTCCGATGGGAACCGCGGTTGGTTATCGAGGGTCGTTATCGGTCTGGGGAATGCTTTCATGGTGATCTTCGGAATTTATGCCTGGTGGAAGAACCGGAAGGAATTCCCGATATTTGTCATGATCTTCCCTTTCGTGATCGTCGCGGTGATGCATTCCATGCTCCTTGCCATACCAAGGTATACTTATCCTGTGGAGCCCTTTATGATCCTGCTTGGAGCCTGGACCATTTACAGAAAAATTTTATTATATTGATCCATATTTAGTTACTCATGATCCCTTCCACCCAGATCAGTATAAAAAGGAGCGTGCTTTATTTTCTGGTCTCTTTTTGTCTGCTCACGACCATTGCCTTTATTCTGCTGATCGCCTCCCTCAGTTTCATACCCGGGGGCGTGCTGTCCTGGTGGCATTTCCCTTTGTCTTTTATGCTTGCTGCCGGCTGCACTTATGCGGCCGCTGGTTTTTCCATGAAGGAAGAAAGAATCGCATACTTTCTGAAGGCCATGCTGATCGTCATTCCCATTTTTGTATTATCCATCCTCCTTGCTGCATTTATATACGACACTTCCGCGGATGGGCTGGTGTATCATCAGGAAGCGGTATTTCAGCTCAGCAGCGGATGGAACCCGATGCATAAGGAGTTACCCGATTCGGTGAGCCAGGCGATATGGATCAATCATTATGCAAAAGGCGCAGAGTTGCCACAGGCTGCCATTTATAGCTTCACCCATAAGATCGAGACAGGCAAGGCGACGAATATTTTACTGATCGCCGCCGGATACTTCCTATCCCTGTCCGTCCTGTGCCGATGGAATATCCTTTCATATAAAAGATCCGTCCTGCTGAGCGCCTTGCTGGTCTTGAATCCTGTGACTGTCAATCAGGTGTTTACCTATTATCTGGATGGGCAGGTGGCCAGTTTGCTGCTGTGTTTTCTGGCGGTCTGTATATTATTATTCCGGGATACGAACCGGTATCATCTTCTGCTGCTGGCCTCCATCATGATCATCACGGTAAATATCAAATTTACGGCAGTCGTATTCGTGGGGATATTCTGCATCGGGTTCCTTGCATTCCTGCTGATCTGCAAAAAAGCGCAGGCATTCAGAAGGGTTTTGTATACGATGGCGATCGCCGGCGCGGTCGGGTTACTTCTGGTGGGATATAATCCTTATGTCATCAATACGCGGAGTTATCATCATCCTTTTTATCCATTGATGGGGAGGTCGCATATCGAGATCATCGGGCAAAGCTATCCAATGGGGTTTGCCGAAAAAGGGAGGTTTGGAAAATTCTTCGTGTCCTATTTTTCGCATACGGACAACGAAGGTTCCTGGCCATGGTCGAAGAGGGCCCCTTCCCTGAAGATCCCGCTGGCCATCAGTAAGACGGATATCCAGGGCGCCAGGACGGAAGATACGAGGGTGGCGGGTTTCGGCCCTTTTTTCAGCGGCATATTCTTACTTTCCCTGGTGTTGTTCCTTATCGGCGCCCGGTATTATCCCGGCAAGTCTTATCTGGAGAGAACTTTTTATGTCCTGGGCATTATCTTTATTTCTGTTTTTGCCATACCGGAGGCCTGGTG